>CACYZS010000250.1 GCA_902778985.1 uncultured Ruminococcus sp. | reverse complement strand
GAGAGAAGGAACGCGATAACAATCGCAATTAACCGTTTCAAGCCGGTATCCTCTTTTCCTCAGTTCTTTTCCTCAATTATAGCAGAGATCCTCTGTGTTTTCAACGGAAAACGCCCCTTCAAACGGAATATGGCAGGATCACCAAAAACGCCGTTCCCGAAACTGTTCAAAAAGACGGAACAATTCGCGTCCGATGCCCGCAGACAAGATCAAAAAAAGCGCCGAAATCTCCTGTAACAGAGCAGTTTCCGGCGATGAGGAGAGCACGGTCCTGGCAAATTGCTTTTCTTTCCGATTTGCAAGATTCGATGCTCCGGAAATGGCATTTTATGCAAACAAAGTTTGCATTTCTTGCGATCTCGCCGGCAATGGTACGTCCTTCGGACGCGATATGCCGCGCAAGCGCGGCGCGAGACGGGACTTGTATTTCTTGTAGAAACGGAGTATAATAAACGCAGTAAAGAAAAGAGGTGCGGCATGGCAAAGAACGCGATCACGGATGAAAGGGAACTGCCGGGCGAGTTCCTTTCGAGGATGGAAGATATCCTCGGAGAGCGGTTCGGGGATTTCCTTCGCGAAATGGACGCGCCGCCGGTACGCGGGCTGCGTGCAAACGCCGTCGGGGGAGAGACGCATCTTTCCGACCTTCCGGTCCGTGCGATCCCCGGGATCGAGGGCGCCTTCTTTCTCGATACCGACGAGCGGATCGGGCGTCATCCGCTCCACCACGCCGGGGCGTTCTATCTGCAGGAACCGGCGGCGATGCTGCCGGTCGCGTCCGCCGTGTGCGGCGGGCTGATCCCGCGGGGATGCCGGGCGCTTGATCTCTGCGCCGCCCCGGGGGGAAAGACCTTTCAACTTGCCTCGGCGATCGGGGAGGACGGGCTTCTCGTCTCCAACGAGATCAATCCGTCGCGCTGCGCCGTGCTTGCCGGGAACGTCGAACGTCTCGGGCTAAGGCGGGTGATCGTCACAAACGCCGATCCCCGCGCGTTCGGGGAATGCCCTGTTCGGGCGAGGGGATGTTCCGCAAAACGCCCGAGGCGGTTTCGGAGTGGAGCCCCGCGTCCCCCGCGTCGTGCGCCGAGCGGCAGCGGGCGATTTTGTCGGCGGCGCTCCCTTGCCTGAAAGCGGGCGGCGTCCTGATCTACTCGACCTGCACCTATTCGCCCGAGGAAAATGAGGAGACGGTTTCGTGGCTGCTCCGCGAGTACCCCGCGCTGACGCTCGTGCCCGTCGATTATCCGACGATGCTCGCCTATACCGATCCGGGGCTCGCCCGCGACGGCGTGCCGGCGGGGGCGACGCGGCGGCACTATCCCCATTCCGGGGGTGGGATCTTCGGCGGCGAAGGACAGTTTTTCGCGCTGTTCCGGCTTTCTACCCCGATCGGGGGATCCCCCCGGAAACAGAAAAAGGGCGGCGGGGAACCCAAACGCCAACCTGTGGACAAGGGGACCGAGAACCTGATCTACGCGAACGGCGTGACGGTCGGCGAGATCCGCTCGGGGCGTCTTGTCCCGCATCACGCCTTCTTCTCGGCTTTCGGGACGGAGTTCCAAAGGAAACTGGATTTTCCGTCCGACGATCCCCGGCTCGCCGCCTACCTGCACGGCGACGTGATCCCCGCCCCGGACCTGTCCGACGGGTGGGGCGCCGTCCTCTGCGAGGGCGTGCCAGTCGGGGGCGTGCATATCACGGGGGCGGTTGCGAAAAACCATTATCCTAAAGGGCTTCGTAGAAACTGACCTGTATAGACGAGTTGCCCTCTCCGCCGTTTTGCGGAGAGGGCAACGATCGTTTTTTTCGGTTCATTCGGTCAGTTGTTCCACCACTCTGTCAAGCGTTTCTTCCGGGACGCCGACCTGCTTTGTCAGGATATGTCGGACCTTCTCCCGCATAGTTTCCCCCGGGGCTTCGTCGACCGTGACCTTATACCCCACGTTGATCGGGCGGCGGTAGCGCTGCTGGTTTGAGAAGTTGGTCCACATATAGTCGCGCATCATATCGTTTGCACAGACGCCGAGCAGACCGAGGATCAGGTACGAGATCGATCCCGTGCGGTCCGCGCCGACGGCGCAATGGTAGGCGACGGGGTAGTTCTGCGGCTCGGAAAGGGTTTTGAAGATGGTGCGGAGCGAATCGATACTGTCAAGGTAGTTCTCCGCGCCGAGCAGGATCGGGCAGTGCAGATAGCGGACGCCGCTACCGAGTACGCTCTCGGTTTTCCCCTCGGGGGGATAGCCGCGGTCGCCGTCGTGGTCGACGCGCAGATCGATCTCGGTCTTGATCCCGAGCGTCTCGGTCAGCGTCCTGATCCCGTCTGCGTCGACGATGCTCTTCATGCGTTTCTCGTCTTCGTCATAGTAGTCGAGCGCGCTGGTGCGGTAGACCAATCCCTGTTTGACCCGCTTGCCGTCCGCGGTCTTCCAGCCTCCGAGGTCCCGCGCGTTCATCACGCCCCCGACCGACAGGTTGCGCGGCGGGGCGTCGAGTGTTGGGAAGGTTTCGGGTTTCTCGTCCCCGACCGTCCAGTAGTAGCGCGTGCCGATCTTCAGGTTGTAAACGGCGAGCGAGGGGACGTCGGTTTGGAACGTAAGCGCGTCCGAGAGGTCGGGTTTCTCGCCGATCCTGACGGTATAAGGCGCGGGTGCGTCGGCGTCCCACGAGAGGGAAACAGGCGACGGTTCGTCGGA
>CACYZS010000249.1 GCA_902778985.1 uncultured Ruminococcus sp. | reverse complement strand
CCAGCCCTGCTATCAGGCGCGCGCAGGTGCGTGCAGAATACCCGCTCTCACCCCGAAGCCGTATATACATACCGCGAGAGGGTGAGAGCGGGGATAGAAAAACGAATTAAAATCAAATGGAGAAACCCGCTCGCAGTTTGCGAGCGGGTTTCAACCTTAATTTGCGTTTCACAATGTAAGAATTACGCACGGAGCGAAACGCTTTAACGGATTATCAAATAATCCCTTCGTTTTTCGGTCTGTGCGTGCATCCGCCCGCCCTCAAACGCCGAACATCAGGTCGCCGTACGTCGCCACCGGCCAGTATTCGGCTGCCGTCAGCGGCTCCATCCCGTCCACCGCCGCGCGGAGTTCGTCCATCAGCGGCAGGATCTTGTCGGCGTATTCCCTTGCCTTTTCGTACCCGTCGGCGATCTTGGCGGCAACCTCTTCCTCGTCCTCGAGTTTCGCGACGAGGCGGTAGGTCTCCTCGGCGAGCCCGGTCAGGCGGCGGACCAGATCGGTCTCGACGCGCACGCCGGCGTTCGGGAGCAGTTCGCGCTTTTTGATCGCGGTCGCCGAGAGGTCGCGCATATACTTTTCGACGGCGGGCAGGTAGTCGCGGCGCACCATATTGATCATGGTCAGCGCCTCGATGTTGACCACCTTCGCGTAGTTCTCGAACAGGATCTCCTTGCGCGAGAAGAGTTCGTTCCGGTTCATGACGCCGTGGCGGGTGAACAGTTCGACGTTCTTGTCGGCGGTGAGATACGGGAAGGCGTCGACCGCTCTCTTCAGTTCGAGCAGTCCGCGTTTCTTCGCCTCTTCGCGCCATTCCTCGGAATAGCCGTTGCCGTTGAAGATGATGCGGCGGTGCGCGGTCAACTCGCGGCGGATCAATGTCCGGAGAGAGGCGTCGAAGTCCTTCGCCCCCTCGAGTTCGTCGGCGAACAGCCGCAGTTCCTCGGCGACGGCGGTGTTCAAAACGATATTCGGCATCGCGACGTTCTGCGACGAGCCGGGCATCCGGAACTCGAACTTGTTGCCGGTGAAGGCAAAGGGAGATGTGCGGTTGCGGTCGGTGGCGTCGCGGGTGAAGGTCGGAACCGACGGGATCCCGAGGTTCATGGTCTCGCGCCCGGCGCCGTTGTAGGCGTGCCCCGACACGATGGATTCGACCACGGCTTCGAGTTCGTCGCCGATGAACATGTGATCGTTGCCCGCCGACGCGACCGAGAGCCGGAGCAGATCCTGGTACTCGTCGACCGCCTTGACGACCGCGGCGAGGAAGAGCAAAAATTGCAGGTTTTCCGCCGGGGTGCGCCCGGCTTTCAAGAGGTTCTTACCGCCGTCGGTCGCGAGCGCCCAGTTGTCGTGCTTGCCGCTGCCGTTCACTCCTGCGAAGGGTTTCTCGTGGAGCAGGCAGGTCATGCCGTGCTTCTCCGCGGTCCGCCTCATATATTCCATGATCAGCAGGTTTTGGTCGATCGCCATATTCGCGGTGCCGAAGATCGGCGCGAGTTCGTGTTGCGACGGCGCCGCCTCGTTGTGTTTGGTCTTGGCGTCGACGCCGAGACTCCAGAGTTCGCGGTCGAGATCCGCCATAAACGCCGAGACCCGCGGCTTCAGCGCGCCGAAATAGTGGTCCTCAAGTTCCTGCCCCTTCGGAGCGGGCGCGCCGAAGAGCGTGCGCCCGGTATAGCGCAGGTCGGGGCGGCGCAGATAGTCGGCGCGATCCACGAGGAAATATTCCTGCTCGGCGCCGACCGTGACCGAAACGCGCTCGGTCTCGTTGTCGCCGAAGAGACGCAGGATCCGCACGGCTTGCGCCGAGAGAGCGTCGAGCGAACGGAGCAGCGGGGTCTTCGCGTCGAGCGCCTCGCCGCTGTACGAGCAGAACGCCGTCGGAATGTAGAGCGAACCGTCCTTGACGAAGGCGTAGGACGCCGGATCCCACGCGGTATAACCGCGCGCCTCGAAGGTCGCGCGCAGTCCGCCCGAGGGGAAACTCGACGCGTCGGACTCGCCCTTGATCAGTTCCTTGCCCGAAAACTCCATAATGA
>CACYZS010000248.1 GCA_902778985.1 uncultured Ruminococcus sp. | reverse complement strand
TACTACGACGGCACGACCTTCCACCGGATCATGGAGAACTTTATGGCGCAGGGCGGCGCCGGCGACGGAACTGCCGCGAAGATCAAGGGCGAATTCTCGTCGAACGGGTGGGACAACCCCCTGAAGCATACCCGCGGCGCGATCTCCATGGCGCGCGCCGACGACAAAAACAGCGCGAATTCGCAGTTCTTCCTTTGCCAGACCACCGACGGCTGCGCCCACCTCGACGGGAGTTACGCGGTCTTCGGCTATATCACCAAAGGACTGCGCGTCCTCGATAAGATCTGTAAGAAAGCGAATCCGACCGACAATAACGGCACGATCCCCGCAAGCGAACAGCCGGTGATCGTCAGCGTGACGATCCGGGAACCGTAAAAAACGAGTGAAAGGAGACGCGATATGTCCGAACGGGAGCAGCCCAACGCGGCGATCCTGCGCGACCTGATCCGAGAGTCGAACCGGATCGTTTTTCTCGGCGGCGCGGGCGTCTCGACCGAGAGCGGGATCCCCGATTTCCGCGGGAGCGGCGGGCTTTATACCGAGGCGGCGACCATCCCGCCCGAGGTGATCCTTTCGCACACCTATTTCCTCCATCACACCGAGGAATTCTACCGCTTCTACCGCGAAAAGATGCTCTTCCCCGACGCGAAGCCGAACGCCGCGCACAAGGCGCTTGCAGAACTCGAACGCATGGGCAAACTGACGGCGGTCCTGACGCAGAACATCGACGGACTGCACCAGGCGGCGGGCTCCAAGCGGGTGATCGAACTGCACGGGTCGGTCTTGCGCAACGCCTGCGTCGCCTGCGGGCGGAACTATCCGCTCTCCTTTATTACCGAGAGCGCCGGCGTCCCGGTCTGTCCCGTCTGCGGCGGGGTGGTCAAACCCGACGTGGTGCTCTACGAAGAGCCGCTCAAAGAACGCGACCTCTTCGACGCGGAACGCGCGATCTCGTCCGCCGACCTTCTGATCGTCGGGGGGACCTCGCTGACCGTCAATCCGGCGGCGGGACTGGTCCACTATTTCCGGGGCGCGCACTTCGTCATCATCAACCGCGATCCCACCCCCTACGACCGCTACGCGGACTGCCTTTTCCGCGAGCCCATCGGGCAACTGCTCGGCGAAGCGGTGTCCGGTCTCTGATCCCCGCGGGCGGGGGTTTCCCCAAAAAGCCGTCCGCGATCCCCCCGTTTCCGTTTCCGCGACAGGCGCGGCGGAGCGGGGGCTTTCTTTTTGTCAGGAGCGCTTGCGGCATAGGAAAACGCCCCCCGGCATAGACTGCCATAACGCGGGACGCGAGGGGGTGACGGTACGGGCAAACGGTTTTTTCGGGATCTTCTGATCCTGTCGCTTTCGTCGCTGTTTTTGCGCGGCGTCGGCGTGGTCTGGAGCGGGTACCTGTCGCGGCGGACGGGCGCCGGGGTGATGGGACTGCACTCGATCGTCTTCAACCTCTACGGCTTCGCCGTCACGCTCGCCGTCGCGGGGATCGGGTTGGCGGTGACGCGCCTGGTCTCGGAATACGAGGCGGCAAACGACCGCCCCGGCAGTTTTGCCGTGGTGCGGCGCGCGCTGCTCTGCGTCGGGGCGTCGGGCGGCGGCACGGCGCTCCTTCTGCTTCTCTTCGCCCATCCGCTCGGGTGTCTTCTCGGCGACGGGGCGACCGCGCCCCTGGTGCGCGTCCTTTCGCTCCCGGTCTTCTCGCTCTCGGTCTCGGCGGTCTTTTCTTCGCGGCGCGGCGGCGGGCGTGGATCAACGTGGTCGCGGGGATCGCGGAACTGTTCTTTCGGATCCTCTTCACCCTGCGTCTGCTCTCCCCCGCCCCGGCAAACGAGGGCGACGCGGTATTCCGCCTGCTGCTGGGCGGGGGGCTTGCCGAAGCGGCGTCGGCTCTGCTGCTCGTCCTGTTCTACCTTGCCGACCGCCGCGGAGAAAGAGCGGGCGAGGGAGAACCCGTTACGCGCCGGATCCTCTCGATCTCGATCCCGGTCGCCCTCTCGGGGTGTCTGCGCGCGGGGCTTTCGACCCTCGGGCATCTCTTGATCCCCTTTTCGCTCTGCCGGAGCGGGATCGACCGGGCGACCGCGCTCGCCTCCTACGGCACGCTTGCCGGTATGGCGCTTCCGGTCGTGCTCT
>CACYZS010000247.1 GCA_902778985.1 uncultured Ruminococcus sp. | reverse complement strand
TCAAGTTCCAGTTTCAGTTCGCGGCTGTTCTCGATGATCCCGTTGTGGACCAGCATCAGACGCTCGTTCCCGTGGGGGTGCGAGTTGACGTCGGTCGGCGCGCCGTGCGTCGCCCAACGGGTGTGTCCGATCCCGCAGCGGGTGTTGACGTTCTCCTCGTTTGCGAGTTTATCTTCGAGGCACGCGATTTTGCCCGCTGATTTGACCGAGCGGAGCGCGCCGCCTTTTTCAAAGAACGCGATCCCGGCGGAGTCGTACCCCCGGTACTCAAGCGCGTGAAGACCGCCCAGAATGACCGTGTCCGCCTTTTTGGGACCGGTATAACCGATAATGCCGCACATACAGTTTCTCCTAAATCAGGGGACCGGTATAACCGATAATGCCGCACATACAGTTTCTCCTAAATCAGATTTTCCGGGGAACGACCGTGCCGTCCCCTTTCAGAATGGAGCGTTCGGGAACAAATCCGCGAACGCGGGAAAGCGGATAAATGATGACGTCGCGCCCGACGACAGAACCCGGGCAGAGCACGCTGTTGCACCCGACGTCGACGCCGTCGCCGAGGATCGCGCCGAGTTTGCGAAGCCCGGTCTCGATCTTTTCGTCCCCATCCCTTACCGAGACGTTGCCTTTGTCGCTCCGGAAGTTGGACGCGACCACGCCCGCGCCCATATGCGCGCGGAAACCGAGGATCGTGTCCCCGACGTAGTTGTAGTGGGGGACTTGGACGTTATCGAAAATCACGGCGTTCTTGACTTCGGTCGAGTTGCCGACGACGCAGCCTTCGCCGACCAGCGCCGAACCGCGGATGAAAGCGCAGTGCCGCACCTCGGTCCCGGCTCCGATCACGGTCGGTCCCGCGATCAGGGCGGTGGGCGCGATCTTGGCGCTCTTATGTACCCAGACCTCCGGCGCGATCTCGTCGTACTCCTCTTTGGGAAGGGAAGCGCCGAGTTCCCGGATGAAGTCCTTTAAGGGAGAGAGGATCTCCCACGGGTAGCGTTTGCCCTCGAACAGGGGGGCGGCGAGCGTGTGCGTCAGATCCAACAGTTCTTCGATCTTCGGGATCGCCATCGTTTTTCTCCTGCGGCGGAAAGCGCCGTTTTCGTCGTTTTTTCGCAAGCGGACTCGCGTCCGTTCGCCCGGTTTGACCTCTTACAAGTATACCACCCAAAGGGGCGTTTGTCAAGCGCGGATAAAGAGACCGCCCCCTTGCGGGGGGCGGTTTATTCCTCGAACAGAAGATCGCCCGAGAGGTGCCCGGCAAAGCCGCCGCGCGTCTCGCAGAGAACGCCGTCTTCGCTTTCGAGGATCGTGAAGGAGGCGTTCGGGAACCATTCGCAGTCGCCCATACGTTCGACCGTGCCGAACGCCGCCCGGCAGTGCAGGCAGCGGATCGGGGTGGCGTGGGTGACGGCGAGCACGGTCTTGCCGGGATAGGTAGCGACGATCCGGTCAAAGGCGTCGCCGATCCGGACGTAGAGTTCGCGCATACTCTCGCCCTCGCCCGGGCGGCTGTTCGCGGGATCCTCCCGCCAGATACGGAAGCACTCGGGATAGAGCCGGGCGATATCGTCGAAATGTACCCCTTCCCACTTGCCCGAGTAGATCTCGCGGAGCGTGGGATCGGGCAGGATCGGAAGACCGAGGGCAAGGGCGGTCGGCAGGGCGGTCTGCATCGCGCGGAGCAGGTCGCTCGAGAGGATCACGTCGGGCTTCGGCACGCCGCCGCCCGCGATATATTCGGCGCACTTTTTCGCCTGCTCCAGCCCGAGCGGGGAGAGGGGCAGTTCGCTGTGCCCGACGTAGATTCTTTTCAGGTTCCCTTCGCTCTGCGCGTGGCGGAGCAGGATGACGGTGGTCTTCATTTGTTCGGATCCTTTCGCTTGTTCGTCTCCTATTATACCCGTTCCGCCCCGCCGACGCAAGAGGGGAAAATGCTTTTCTTTGCTCTTTTTGCCTTTTTTTCGCGTGAAGTCCTTTTTTGTCCCTCGGGGTTGCATTTTCTACCCGAGTATGATATACTGTATTTTAAGAAACTATGTCTCCGCGCAAGCGGATCGGATTGATATAAAGGTGCCGCTCATGAAGAAAAAACAGAACCGGGAGGCGATGTTCTCGGCAAGGAAGCAGATCCTGAATATCGGATTTGTCGTCCTGATCCTCGTCGTCACGTTCGTCTTCCTGTTTAACAG
>CACYZS010000246.1 GCA_902778985.1 uncultured Ruminococcus sp. | reverse complement strand
CGCCGCGACGGCTGAAGTCTACGTCACGATCGCAAACAAGAGCGGCGCCGCCGTTCTGAAAAACGCCGCGATCACGACGACCGACCTGGACGCCGACGGCAAGATCAACATTTACGAAGCGCTGAAAGCCGCGCACGCGACCTGCCCGAACGGCGGAGCCGACGGCTTCGTTACCGAAGTAGGTCAGTACGGTCTCTCGATGGTCAAACTCTGGGGCGAAGAAAACGGCGGCGCATTCGGCTATTTCGTGAACGAAGCATCCGCTTGGTCGCTTGCCGACGAAGTGCAGCCCGGCGACCGGATCGTCGCGTTCTCCTACACCGATACCGTCGGCTACACCGATCGGCTTTCCTACTTTACGCCGATCACCGCGAAAGTGAACGCGGGCGAAACCGTGACGCTGACGCTGACCGCCCTGATCCCCGACGAGAGTTGGAACAACGTTCCGACCACGATCGCAGGCGCGAAGATCTTCGTCAACGGCACGGATTCGGGACTTACGACCGACGCAGAAGGCAACGTCACGCTGACGCTCTCCGCCGGCGTGAACGAAATCACCGCGACGAGCGAGACGATCATTCTGGTCCCGCCGATCGCGTTCATCACGGTCGAGTAAGATGTCGCCCCCCTGCTCGCGCTCGTTCTGCTCCTTCTCTGTCTGCCGGTCTCGGCAAAGGACGCGGAGCCGACGACGAATTACGTCGAAGCGATCGAGCGCTACAAGGGGGCGGCGACGCTCGGGGAGTGGTTGGACGGCGAGTTGACCGACAACGCCGGAAAAGGCGCGGAATGGTACGCGTTCGCACTGATCAAACGGTGTCCGACGCTTGATTACACCCGGTACGAGGCGGCTCTGCGCGGAAAACTGGAGTCGGGGACGGTATCGTCCCCCGTCTCGCGAATGAACTGCGCGCTGGCGCTCTCGTGTCTCGGGAGCAGTCCGGATCTGATCCGGGAAACGCTGAATCACGGGATCGGGCAACTCGGGATCATGAGTTGGATCTACGGTCTGCACCTTCTGAACGCCGGATACGAGGCGACCGAGCACACGACGGCGGACGCCGTCGGGCAACTGCTCGCCCTGCAAAAGGACGACGGCGGTTGGGCGGTGTCCGGTCAGTGGGGCGACGTCGACGTAACGGCGATGGCGCTGCAGGCGTTGGCGCCGAACCGGGATCTGCCCGGAGTATCCGACGCCGTCACGGGCGCGCTCGCGTTTCTTACGTCCCGCCAACTCGAGAGCGGCGGCTTCAAAAGTTACGGCGTCGAGAACGCCGAGAGTTCCGCGCAGGTACTGCTCGCGCTCTCGTGTCTCGGTCTGGACGCCGCGGACGCCGGATTTGCCGGCGGGTACGAACGACTGATCGAAGGATTGTCGCAATTTGCGACGTCATCCGGGGGGTTTTCGCACCAAATCGAGGGAGACGTCAATGAACTCGCCACCGCGCAGGTCTATCTTGCCCTGTCGTCCGTGCTTGCGAAGCGCGCAGGAAAGTCCTCGGTCTATCTTCCCGACGTCGCGCCCGGCTCGTTCGTTCCGACCGTTTCCGGGGGGCGCTTCCCCTTCCTTGTCCTCTATATCGCGGTCCCGCTCCTGGCGGCGTCGACCGTCGCCCTGATCGTTCTCCGAAGAAAAAGAGAGCGCGCCGCCGAAGCGCCGAAATAATCGCTTTTTACTCCCCTTTTTTCGCAAAATGCTCTTGACAAAGTCCCCGCCCTATGCTATAATAGCGGATGCTTGAAAGAGAGCATATCTGGGTGTGGCGCAGTTGGTAGCGCGCTACCTTGGGGTGGTAGAGGCCGCACGTTCAAGTCGTGTCACTCAGACCAGAAGAGGCAGGATGATCCTTGTGATCGTCCTGCCTCTTCTCGTTTTAATGCTGCAACTTGAACGTGCGTCCGACTACCGCCCCGCGCCGCAGGCGCAGGGGGGTAGGGTGAGCAAGCGAAAACAGTCCGGTGGACTGTTTTCGTGAAGCGATACCCCCCAAAGCAAGGAGTTTCGGGTGCGCGCGGCTGCGCCGCGCACCCCGAACGACTATGCGACGGGGGAGGGGCAACGCACGTTCAAGTCGTGTCACTCAGACAAAATAACGCCGGAAATCTCCGATTTCCGGCGTTATTTTGCTCTAATTTCGTCCCAAATCTCCGATTTTTCATCCTCGCAAAAACCTCGACCACATATTTGACCATAGACTGAACCATAGGCAGTAAAAAACAGGCTTCCGGCATCTCCCTTTTTCGGGCTTCGCCGGAAGCCTTTTCTTTGGTTACTGCGGGGCAAATTTTGATTTGTCAAGCATCATCCGAATCATTGTTTCGGCTGCTCCAATATGCACCGTTGTTTGGATTGCACTGATTGGAATGATTATCCCGCTCTGCCCAGTATGCGTCGTTGTTCGGATTGTTCTGATTTGCAAAACTGTCCAGTTGGGACTGTGTATGGGTGTGCCCCGATACTCCATGTCCTTTGCTCATA
>CACYZS010000245.1 GCA_902778985.1 uncultured Ruminococcus sp. | reverse complement strand
CTCGAGTTCGGACGGCTCTCCGACGGCACGATCGTGCTCGCCGACGAGATCAGTCCCGACACCTGCCGCCTCTGGGACAGCGTGACCAAGGAGAAACTCGACAAGGATCGCTTCCGCCGCGATCTCGGCGGCGTCGAGGACGCGTACAGGGAGATTATGGGGCGCCTCGAAAAGCAACTCGGCAAATAAGGGGCAAACGGTATGTTTGACGCGGGAAAAGTCAAGGACGCGTGCGTATCCTGGATCCGGAAGTTCTTTGAAGAGAACGGAGCGGGCTGCAACGCGATCGTCGGGATCTCCGGGGGAAAGGACAGTTCGACGGTCGCCGCCCTGTGCGCCCGAGCGCTCGGGGTCGGGCGGGTGATCGGGGTTTTGATGCCCTGCGGCGTGCAGAGCGATATCGACGCCGCGAAGAAACTGGTCGCCCACCTCGGGATCAAGCACTACGTCGTCAATATCCGGGACGCCGTGGAAGGTCTTAAAAAGAACCTGCCGTTCGATCTTTCCCGGCAGAGCGCGATCAACCTGCCCGCCCGGGTGCGGATGGCGACGCTCTACGCCGTGGCGCAGAGCCACAACGGACGCGTGGCGAACACCTGCAACCTCTCGGAAGACTGGGTGGGGTACGCCACCCGGTACGGGGACGGCGCGGGGGATTTCAGCCCGCTGTCCCGCCTGACCGTTACCGAGGTCAAGGCGATCGGACGGACGCTCGGTCTGCCCGAGGATCTGGTGGAGAAGGTGCCGATCGACGGACTGTCGGGCAAGACCGACGAGGAGAACCTCGGGTTCACCTACGCCGAACTCGACCGGTACATCCGGACGGGGAAGATCGACGATGGGGAGACCAAAGAGAAGATCGACCGTCTGCACGCCGCCAACCTGTTCAAACTTCTTCCGATGCCGGCGTTCGAGCCGGAAGCCTGACCGCAAAGCAAGACAGCGAAAGGGGAAACACGAAAAATGCAACAGACCGAAAAGATCCTCGTGCTCGATTTCGGGGGACAGTACGACCTGCTGATCGCGCGGAGAGTGCGCGAGCGGGGCGTGTACGCCGAGATCAAGCCCTACGACAAGATCAAACTTGACGAGATCGCAAGAGAGGGGTACAAGGGGATCATCTTTACCGGCGGGCCGAACAGCGTCTACGATCCGGCGTCGCCCCGCTACGACAAAGCGATCCTCTCGCTCGGGATCCCGGTCCTCGGGATCTGCTACGGGCATCAGTTGACGGCGTACCTCGCCGGCGGCACGATCGCCCCCGCGATGGACGGGAGCGAGTACGGCAAGACCGAGGTTACGGTCGAGCCCTGCGCCCTCTTCGAGGGGATCCCCGGAACGTCGGTCTGCTGGATGAGCCACACCGACAGCGTCAAGGTGCTGCCCGACGGTTTCAAGATCGTCGCGCACACCGCCGGTTGCGCCTGCGCCGCCATGGCGAACGAAGCCAAGAAGATCTACGGCGTGCAGTTCCACCCCGAGGTGACCCACACCGAGTACGGGACCAAGATGCTCGCGAACTTCCTCTTCGGCGTTTGCGGCTGCCGGGGCGACTGGGTGATGGACGACTTCATCGAACGGACGGTGGACGAGTACAAAAAGTCGCTTGCCGGCAAGCGCGTCCTCTGCGCCCTCTCGGGCGGGGTGGACAGTTCGGTGGCGGCGGCGCTGATGCACCGGGCGGTCGGCGACCGGCTGACCTGCGTGTTCGTCGATCACGGTCTGCTCCGCAAAAACGAGGGCGACGAGGTCGTTCGGTATCAACTTCGTCCGCATCAACGCCGAAGAGCGGTTTTTAAGTAAACTCGCGGGGGTCGTCGAACCCGAAAAGAAACGCAAGATCATCGGCGAAGAGTTTATCCGCGTGTTTGAGGACGAGAGTCGGGCGCTCGGCAAGACCGACTATCTCGTGCAGGGAACCATCTACCCCGACGTCGTCGAGAGCGGCAAGGGCGACGCCTCGACCATCAAGAGCCACCACAACGTCGGCGGGCTGCCCTCGGTCATGGATTTCGAGGGGATCGTCGAACCCCTGAAGAACCTCTTCAAAGACGAGGTGCGCGCCGTCGGACTGAAACTCGGGCTGCCCGAGAATCTGGTCAGACGTCAGCCCTTCCCGGGTCCCGGGCTCGCCGTCCGGATCATCGGGGCGATCACCAAGGAGAAGGCGGACGTGCTGCGCGAGGTCGACGCGATCTTTCGTGAAGAACTGGAGGGGGCGGGGATCCGTCCGAGCCAGTATTTCGCCGTCCTGACCGACACGCGGAGCGTCGGGGTGATGGGCGACGCGAGGACCTAC
>CACYZS010000244.1 GCA_902778985.1 uncultured Ruminococcus sp. | reverse complement strand
ATGAACAAGGACCGCACCGATTTCAAAAAGCGGATCAAGGCGGCGAAGAGCAAGAAGGTCTGCTATCTCTGTATGGAGTTCCTCGTCGGGCGTTCGCTTGAAAAGAACGTGAGTAACCTCGGACTGCGTTCCGCGCTCGACAAGGTGCTTGCCGATTACGGCAGGGACTTTTCGGCGATCTTTGCCTGCGAGACCGATCCGGGACTCGGAAACGGCGGTCTCGGACGTCTTGCCGCATGCTTCATGGATTCGCTCTCGGCGCTCGATTATTCGGCGTCGGGTTATTCGCTCCTGTACGAGAACGGGCTTTTCCGTCAGAAACTGGTCGACGGCGAGCAGGTCGAGATCCCCGATCAGTGGATCGAACACGGCGGCGCTTGGCTGATCGCGCGTCCCGAGAAGAGTATGTCGGTCCGTTTCGGCGGTCAGATCAGCGAGAATTGGGAGAACGGACAACTCAAGATCACCAATACCGAATACGACGAGGTCAGGGCGGTTGCCTACGATCTGATGATCCCCGGCACCACCACCAACGCCGTCAATACGCTGCGCCTCTGGAAAGCCAAAGAGGCGGCGGTCCCGACGCTCGGCTTTTCGACGCAGGGAACCTACGTCAAGTCCCTTGAGGAGACCAGCCGCGCCGAAGAGATCACCAAACAACTCTATCCGCCTGATAACCACGACGAGGGAAAACTGCTTCGCCTGACGCAGCAGTATTTCCTTGTCTCCGCGTCCCTGCAGAGCATTTTCAGCGACTACTACGCGTCCTACGGTTCGCTGGAAGGTTTCTCCGACCGGATCGCGATCCACATCAACGACACGCACCCGGCGCTCTGTATTCCCGAACTGATGCGGATCCTGATGGACGTGTATTCCTACTCCTGGGATGACGCGTGGGACACGGTCGTGAAGACCGTCACCTACACCAACCATACGGTCATGCCCGAGGCGCTCGAATGTTGGCGCGTCGACCTGTTCCGCCTGAAACTGCCGCGTATCTATATGATCGTTGAGGAGATCAACCGTCGCTTCTGCGCCGATCTCTGGAAACTCTATCCCGGCGACTGGGATCGCATCTCGCGAATGGCGGTGGTCGGGTACGGGCAGGTCCGGATGGCGAACCTGTCGGTCGTCGGTTCGCACACCGTCAACGGCGTTTCGGCGCTGCACAGCGATATTCTGAAGAAAACGGTCTTCCACGACTTCTACAAGATGACGCCGTGGAAGTTCACCAACGTCACCAACGGCGTCTTCCACCGCCGCTGGCTACTTTCGGCGAACCCCGATCTGACCGCACTCTTGAAAGACTGCATCGGCGACGGCTTTGCCGAGCACCCCGAGGAACTTGAAAAGTTCGCCGCGTTTGCCGACGATACAGCCGTTCTCGACCGTCTCGGCGACGTCAAACGGAAGAACAAAGAGCGCTTCGCAGCCTACGTCAAAGAGAAAACCGGACAGATCATCGATCCAGACTCGGTTTTCGACGTGCAGGTCAAACGGATGCACGAGTACAAACGGCAGTTGTTAAACGCCCTGAAGATCCTGTCGATGTATCAGGAGATCTGCGACAATCCCGCGTCGGTCATTCCGAAGCAGACTTTTATCTTCGGCGCAAAAGCCGCGCCCGGCTACCAGATGGCGAAGAAACTGATCCGTTTCCTGTACTTCTTGAGCCGTGAACTTGAGGGCAACCCGCTGACGCGCGACCGCCTGAAACTCGTATTCATGGAAGAGTATAACGTCAGCCTTGCCGAGATCCTGATCCCCGCCGCCGACATCAGCGAGCAGATCTCGCTTGCCGGAAAGGAAGCCAGCGGAACGGGGAATATGAAACTGATGATGAACGGCGCCCTTACGCTCGGGACGCTCGACGGCGCTCTATATCTTCGGGCTGAACACCTACGAGGTCGACGAACTTTGGCGTCACGGCTATATCGCGCGTGAGTTCTACCATTCGTCCGAGTCGCTCCACCGTACGATTGACCGTCTCTGGTATCCGATCGGCGGTCAGGATTTCTCGCATATCGCGGATTATCTGATCAACGGCGGATATACCGTCGCCGATCCGTTCATGTGCCTTGCCGACTTTGACAGTTACTGCGTCACGGCGGAACGCGCCCTGAACGACTATAGGAACAGGAGAGACTGGAACCGGAAGTCGCTGATCAACGTGGCGCGATCCGGCAGGTTCTCGTCCGACGTCTCGATCAGACACTACGCGAACGAGATCTGGCACATCGATCCCGTCGGCGGTGAGTCCCTTGTCTGACTATCGGCTTGATCCCGCCCACGTACTTGCGGTCGCGGGGAAATACGAGGGACGCTGTGCAAACGAAACCTATGCCGACCGCCGCGCCGTCAGTCTCGGGGGAGCGGTCTCGTTCCGTTTCTTCGTCCCGCGTCAGATCGGCGCCTTTGACGTGACCGCCACGGCTGCGTCGGGCGACGGTGCAATCGAAAAGACCTTCTCTCTTACGTGGGAAGGTCTTTTCGGCGCGTCAGACGCGTTTTCGCTCGTTCTGACGAGGACGCTTCCCGTCGGGCTCTGGTTTATCTCTCTGTACGCAGACACCATGATCGGAAGAGTCTGGTTTTTGCGGCGTCCGGACGGCTGCCTTGCGTTTTCGCTGACGCCGCCCGCGGAGCGCGAGTCCTTCCAGTTGACGGTCACGGACTATTCCGAGCGGAACGATCCCTCGGACGGCGGGATCGTGTATCAGATCTTCGTCGACCGGTTCCGTCGCGGACGGCAAACGCCTGTACGCGACGGCATGGAACTTGTTTCAGACTGGTATTCCCGGGACTTGGAGTATCCCACGTATCCCGGCGCGCCCATGAAGAACAATCGCGTCTGGGGCGGCAACCTTTCCGGTATCATCGAAAAACTCGATCGGATCGCCGCGCTCGGCGTGACCCTGATCTACCTGTCGCCGATCTTCCTTTCTCCTTCCAACCACCGATACGATACCTCGGATTATCAGACGATCGATCCGGTCGTCGGGGACGAAGAGGAACTCAAAGAGTTGATCGCGGAAGCGGGTAAGCGCGGGATCGGGGTTCTACTCGACGGCGTGTTCAATCACACCGGCTCGGACAGCGTGTATTTCAACCGGGAGAACCGTTTCCAGTCGATCGGCGCGTGCCAGGGGGAGAAGTCTCCCTATTACCGCTGGTACAATTTCCGCCGTTTCCCGGATGACTACGAATGTTGGTGGAATATCCCGATCCTGCCGCGGATCAACCCCGACGAACCGTCCTGCAGGGCGTTCTTTTCGGGTAAGGACGGCGTGATCGACCGTTACGCCTCGCTCGGCGTCAAGGGTTTCAGGCTCGACGTGGCGGACGAACTCTCCGACGATTTCATTCAGTCGATCAAGGAACGCCTTTCGGCGCACGGGCGTAACAATCTGCTGTACGGCGAGGTGTGGGAAGACGCGTCGAACAAGATCGCCTACGGCAAGCGAAAACGGTATTACTGCGGGGACGAACTGGACGGCGTGATGAACTATCCCTGCCGCACGGCGATCGTGGAATATCTCCGAACGGGAAAGACGGGATCGCTCGCATACTATCTCGGTGAGGTGATGCCGAACATGC
>CACYZS010000243.1:1296-3286 GCA_902778985.1 uncultured Ruminococcus sp. | reverse complement strand
GACAAGCACTACCGCGCGATCCTGACGCTCGGGACGACCACCGATACCGAGGACAAGACCGGAACGGTGCTTTCAACCTCCGACGCGATCCCGGACGAAGCGGCGGTAGCGGCGATCCTGCCGCGCTTTCGCGGAGAGATCCGGCAGGTCCCGCCCATGTACTCGGCGATCAAGGTCGGCGGGCGCAAACTGATGGATCTGGCGCGCCGCGGCGAGACGGTCGAGCGCGAGCCCCGCGCCGTCACGGTCTACCGGCTCGAAGCCGAGAAGATCGACGAAAAGAACTACGCCCTCGACGCCGTGGTATCGAAGGGCACCTATATCCGCACGCTCTGCGCCGACGTCGGGCGCGCGCTCGGCTGCGGCGGTATGATGAGCGCGCTGACCCGCGTCGAGGCGTGCGGCTACCCGCTCGAGGTCGCGGCGACGCCCGACGAACTCGCGAATATGACCGAAGAGGAGCGCCTTGCCCGCGTGATCCCCGTGGAAGAGTTGTTCCCCGACGCCGCCAAACTGTCGCCCGCGCCCTTCTTCGTTCGCCTGCTCCGCAACGGACTGCGGGTCGAAACGAAAAAACTCGGGATCGCGAGCGCTCTGCCCGGGACGCGCTTCCGGCTCTACGACGGCGGGCGGTTCTTCGCGCTCGCCGAGGTGTGCGAACCCGACGAAAAAAGGAACGAAACGACGCCGGTGCTCTTGCCGCTCCGGCAGTTCGATATCTGAAACGCCACCGAAAGGAGGACCGGCATGGACGAGCACGCCAAACCAAAGCAAGGCGGATACGCCCCCACCGCCGCGCAGATCGCCGCGATCGAAACCGACGGCAAAACGCTGCTTCTCTCGGCGGCTGCCGGTTCGGGCAAGACCGCGACCCTGACCGCGCGCGTAGTGCGGCTCCTGACCGTCGAGCGGCGCGACGTCTCCAAAATGGTGATCGTCACCTTCACCGTCGCGGCGGCGCAGGATCTGAAAAACAAACTGACCGAAAAACTGACCAGGGCGATCTCGGAGTGCAAGGATCCCGCCCTCTCGAAGCATCTCGCCGAACAACTCTTGCTGATCCCCGACGCCGACATCGGCACCATCGACAGTTTCTGCCGCCGGATCGTCCTTGAGTTCTCCGACTGCACCGACCTGTCCCCTTCGTACCGCGCCTGTGATTCCAACGAGGAAAAGCGCCTGTTCCGCGAGATCGCGGAGCCGCTGATCGAACGGCTGTTCGCCGGGGAAGAGCCCGCCGTCGCGACCCCCGACGAGTTCCGGGCGTTCGCGTCGCATCTGGTCGATCCGCGGCGGCTCGACAAACTGCTCGAGATCGTCTTTGACGTCAAAAAGAAGACCGACAACCTCGCGCGCGGCGTCGACGCGTTCGACGATTACGCCCGCTATATCAAGGAAGTTTGCGACCGCCCCCCCGAAAAGACAGTCTTCGGAACGGCCCTTCTCGAACGGCTCGCGGACTTTGCTTCCGACGCGGTCGAGCCCCTTCGCGCAGCGCTCGCGGCGGCAAAAGACGAGACGCCCGCCGTGCAGACCAAGTTCGGCGACTCCCTTGCCGAGGCGCTCGACGCCGCCGAAAGCCTGTCGCACGCCCGCGCTCTCCCGTTTGCCGAGGTCTCTCGAAAGACTGCAGCCGCCGCGAAGATCGCTTTCCCGCAGAACCGGGAGAACGCCGCGTATATGAAGGAAGCGACCGAATCCTTCCTTGAAACGGCGCGCGGCGCCTTCTTCTCCTTCCGCGACCGCCTGAAAAGCACCTATCTGCCGCTCTTCGGGGAGGACGGGGACACCTGGCGGACCGAGGCGCAGACCCTGTACCCCGTCGTATCGGTCTTCTCCCGCCTGATGCACCGCTTTGAAGAGTTGGTCGCCGCCGAGAAGAAGCGGCAGCGCATCGCGTCGTTTGCCGACGTGGAGCGGGCGGTCTACCGTCTGCTCGTCTCGCCCGACGGGAGCAAAACCGCCGTCGCGCGCGAGATCGCGGCGCGCT
>CACYZS010000243.1:0-1241 GCA_902778985.1 uncultured Ruminococcus sp. | reverse complement strand
GTCGGGGACGTCAAGCAGAGCATTTACGGTTGGCGCGGCGCCGCGCCCTCGGTCTTCATCGACCTGAAAACGTCCTTCCCGCCGCTCGACCGCGCCGGGGAAGGCGAGTGCGCCAAGATCTTTCTTTCCGAAAACTTCCGTTGCGACGAGTCCGTCGTCAACTTCACGAACGCCGTTTTCAGCCCCCTGTTCGGGGCGACCAGCGCCTCGATCGGGTACCGCGACGAGGACGACCGGCTCCGCTTCGCCAAACCGGCGGAAAAGTGCAGCCCCAAGCCAATCCTTCCGGTCGTCAAACTGTTCGAGCAGACCCCGCCCGAGGACGGCGCGGCGGCGACCGACGCCGAGTGCGCGTGGATCGCGAAGGAGATCAAGCGGCTGATCACGACCTGCACCCGCCCGAACCCGGACTGGGAAGAGGGAAAGGACCTGCCGCGGTTTGTCCCGATCAAGCCGGAAGATATCGCGATCCTTCTGCGCGCCGCCGCCGGCAAGACCTCGCCCTTCCGTCTGGCGCTTCTCCGCGAGGGGATCCCCGTGACGCTCGAGACCAACGAAAACCTGTTCGGCTTCCCCGAGGTCCGGCTCGCGCTCTGTCTTCTCAACGCGGTGGACAACCCCCGCCGCGACGTTCCGCTGGTCGGGCTGCTCCGCTCGCCGCTCTACGATTTCTCCCCCGATCTGCTCGCGAAGATCCGCCTGAACGCTTCGCGCTCCGATCTGTCCTTCTACGACGCGCTGAAAGAATACTGCGCGCAAAACGACTGCCGCGAGGGCGTCGAGTTCATCGCTCAACTGGAGCGTTTCCGCCGGGCGGCGGAGGGCATGGCGATCGACCGCCTGGTTCTGAAACTCTTTACCGAAACGGGGCTGCTGCAGATCAGCGGCGGCGCGAACCCCGACAACGGCAGAGAAAACCTGCTTCTCTTCTATCAGTACGCCCGGTCGTTTGCTTCGATGCCCTACCGGGGGCTTTACCGCTTCATCGAATACCTGAACGAACTGGAGCGCGACGCAGAGGAACTGAAACTGGTCCCGCCGACCAACGCCAAGGGCGTCCGCGTGATGACCATTCACCATTCCAAGGGGCTCGAGTTCCCGGTCGTCTTCGTTTCGCGCGCCCTCTCGGGCAAAAAGCAGCAGGGAGAGGGGGACGTGTCCTTCTCGCCCCGCTTCGGCTTGATGCCCGCGGTGCGCGAGGAGTCCGGGCTCGCCCGCTTTGAAACGCCCTTCCGGAAGAT
>CACYZS010000242.1 GCA_902778985.1 uncultured Ruminococcus sp. | reverse complement strand
TCGGGCAGGTCGGAGAGCGTCCCCGCCGCACCGGATAGATAGGGCTCGTCCGGGACGATCCCGTTCACGTAGAGTTTGCCGCCCTTGATCTCAACGGTGTCGCGCGCCACGGCGACGACGCGGCGGACGTAGATCTCCGACGAATTGTCGGTCGCGCTCGTGAAGGCGGCGATCTCACCGCGTTCGGGCGTGCCCCATTCGCGGGTGACGAAGACGACGCTCCCCGCCCGGTAGGTCGGGGACATCGCGTCGCCCTGCACTTTCACGGGACGGATCAGGAAATAGAGGACCAGAAGCAACGCAAGCAGCGCGACGGTCACGATCGCGACGAGGATCTGAAAACGGACCAGGCGTCTGACGTTCTGCGGTTTGGTCTCTTTCGCGTCGATGGGACGGAAAGAAAGAACGGGCTCGTCTCTGTATTGCATAAGCCGGCGTCTCCTTTACGGTTTTTGAAGGGGAAGCGGGGAAGTGCGGATTATTCGACCTGTCCGATCGTCGAGACCGGCCAGACGCGGAAGATCACTTTGCCGAGGATCGAACGGACGTCGATCATACCGACGTCGTCTTCCCGGCTGTCGTGCGAGTTGGTGCGGTTGTCGCCGAGGACGAAAACGTATCCGTCGGGAACGACGGTCTCGGGGTAAACCGAGTGTCCCTTGGAGAGCGACAGGTATTCTTCGGATTGCGCCAGTCCGTCGACCAGCACCACGCCCGAGCGGATCTCGACGGTTTGCCCGGCGACGGCGATCACGCGTTTGATGAACGGGGTGGAGCGGTTGGTCTGATTCAGGGGGACGAAAACGATCACGTCGCCGTTCTGCGGTTCGTAGTTGACGTCGGAGATCAGAAGGTGTTGACCGTTGTTCAGCGTGTTGTCCATGGAACCGCCCTGTACCAGCGTATGGCGGACGAGGAAGGTCGCGATGAGAAGGACGGCGGCGACCGTCAGGACCAGCATTTCGATAAAGTCGAAAAGACGGCTCATGCCGTCCACGCGCCGGAGTTCCGCGCGATCCACCCCTTCGGGGAGAAACGGCGCGTCGTCCGTGACCTCTTCCGCGGCCTCGTCCGGGCGTCTGTACTGTTCGTCTTGCATGGTGGGAACCCCCGTCTCTCGTTTTCTCTTGCGTAGCGTATATGCGCGAAAGCGCACGCGAACCATATTAGTTCATTTTATTATACCATACTTTTTTACGCATATCAACTGTTTTCCTTCAAAACGAAGGGAATTTTTATCGACTTGGAAAGGTTGCATATCCTTTGGAAAGATGCTATAATGGTTTTGATGAAAAACGACGGGAAGGGGGGATCGCATTGGACGACGAACGCGCGTATATCTGTATCGACCTGAAGTCCTTTTTCGCGTCGGTCGAGTGCGTCGAGCGCGGGCTGGATCCCATGACGACGCGGCTGGTCGTCGCCGATCCCGAACGCAAGAGCGGGACCATCTGCCTTGCCGTCACCCCTGCGATGAAGGCGCTCGGCGTGCGCAACCGCTGCCGCGTCTTCGAGATCCCGCGCGGACTGGAGTACATCACCGCGCCGCCCAGGATGCGGCTCTACCTCGAATACTCCGCGAAGATCTACTCGATCTACCTCGACTACTTTTCGCGGGACGATATTCACGTCTACTCGGTCGACGAGGTGTTCATCGACGTCACCGGCTACCTTAAAACCTACAAGAAAACGCCGCTCGAACTCGCGCGCTTCCTGGTTTCCGAAGTAAAGACGCGCAGCGGGATCCCCGCGGCGGCGGGCGTCGGTACCAACCTGTACCTCTCTAAGATCGCGATGGATATAATGGCGAAGCGGTCGCCCGATTTCATCGCCGCGCTCGACGAAAAAACCTACCGCGAGAAACTCTGGCGGCACGAGCCCCTGACCGATTTCTGGCGGATCGGTCCGGGCACGGCGGAGCGGCTCGAAAAACTCGGCGTCCGCACCATGGAAGGGATCACGCGCCTGCCCGAAGACCTCCTTTACAAGGTCTTCGGCGTCGCACAGCATCACCTCGGGACAGGTGCTGATGCGCGACTATACGCAGGACGAGACCGAGGTCATCATTCGCGAGATGGTCGACCTGCTTTCCCTGGATCTTCTCGATCGAGGGTGCGTAACCCCCCACCTTTCGCTGATGATCGGGTACTCCTCAAAGGAAGGGAAGGCACCCTCTCACGGCGGCGTGAAGATCGATCCGGCAAGCGAATCCGACCTCGTTCTGATCCCCGCGGCGCTTGATCTGTTCCGTCGGATCGCCCTTCCGGGCCTGTTGATCCGCAGGATCAATATCTCCTTCGACGACATCTACTGTCCCGCCTTCCGGCAGTCGAACTTTTTTGAGGACGACGACGCCGGCGAGCGCCACCGCCGCCTGCGGAAAACCGTTTCCGAACTCCGCCGCCGTTTCGGCGGGAACGCGATCCTGAAGGGGACCGACTTCGAAGAAG
>CACYZS010000241.1 GCA_902778985.1 uncultured Ruminococcus sp. | reverse complement strand
GCAAAACACCTTCTTCGACACCAAACGCTACGACCTCGCGCCCGTCGGACGTTACAAGTTCGATAAGAAGATGGCGCTCGGCGAGCGTATCATCGGCTTCCGCCTCGCGGAAGCGGCGGTCAGCCCCGTCACCGGCGAGGTCGTCGCCGACGCCGAGACTATGCTCACTCCCGAACTCGCGACCGCGATCGAAGAGGCGTGCGTCACTTCGGTCCGCGTCTTCGACGAGCAGGGAAGATCGGTCAAGGTCTTCTCGAACGGCGCCGTCCGTCCCGAATGGGTGCTCGGTTACGACCTCTCCGACTGCGGGATCCGCGAAAAGGTCCGCCTGTCCGTCCTCACCTCGATCGTCGAGGGCGTCGAGGGCGGCGCGGAGAACGTCGAGGGGATCAAGGACGAGGTGAAACGCCGTCGCTTTGAACTCTCGCCGCAGCACATCACCAAAGAGGATATCTACGCTTCGGTCAACTACCTGATCTGCCTCTCCCACGGCATCGGCAAGATCGACGATATCGACCACCTCGGCAACCGTCGTCTGCGCTCGGTCGGCGAACTGCTCCAGAACCAGATCCGGATCGGCTTCGCCCGTATGGAGAAGAACATCAAGGAGCGTATGTCGGTCCACGACAGCGAGGAAATGACCCCGCAGACCCTGATCAACACCCGTCCGGTGGCGACCGCGATCCGCGAGTTCTTCGGTTCTTCGCCGCTCTCGCAGTTCATGGATCAGAACAACCCGCTCGCCGAACTGACGCACAAACGCCGTCTGTCGGCGCTCGGTCCCGGCGGTCTGTCCCGTGACCGCGCTTCCTTCGACGTCCGCGACGTGCACTACACCCAGTACGGGAGAATGTGCCCGATCGAAACGCCGGAAGGTCCGAATATCGGTCTGATCTCCTATCTTGCCACCTACGCCCGTATCAACGAGTACGGTTTCCTCGAGGCGCCCTACCGCAAGGTGAAGGACGGCGTCGTGACGAAAGAGGTCGAGTACATGACCGCCGACGTCGAGGACCGTTATATCGTCGCGCAGGCGAACGAGCCGCTGACCGAGGACGGACACTTCGTCAACGCTCGCGTTATCGCCCGCGATAAGTCCGAGATCGTCGAGGTCGAAGCCTCGAAGATCAGTTATATGGACGCCTCGCCCAAGATGCTGGTCTCGGTCGCTACGGCGATGATCCCGTTCCTTGAGAACGACGACAACACCCGTGCGCTGATGGGCTCCAACATGCAGAAGCAGGCGGTGCCGCTCATGACCACCGAGGCGCCGATCGTCGCGACCGGTATGGAATACAAGGCGGCGCTCGACTCCGGCGCGGTCGTGATCGCCCGTGAGGGAGGCGTCGTTGAGCGCGTCGCGTCCGACGAGGTCGTGATCCTGACCGACGACGGCAGAAAAGACGTCTATCCCTTCCTGAAATTCAAACGCTCCAACCAGGGCACTTCGGTCAACCAGCGCCCCGTCGTCTCGCAGGGCGAGCGCGTCGAGGCAGGGCAGGTGATCGCCGACGGTCCGGCAACGGCGAACGGCGAGATCGCGCTCGGTAAGAACGCGCTGATCGGCTTCATGACCTGGGAGGGTTACAACTACGAGGACGCGGTCCTTCTGAACGAGCGTCTCGTCCGCGAGGACGTGTACACCTCGATCCACGTCGAGGAATACTCGATCGAGGCGCGCGACACCAAACTCGGCCCGCAGGAGATCACCCGCGAGATCCCGAACGTCGGCGACGACGCGCTGAAGGATCTGGACGGCGAAGGTATCGTCAAGATCGGTACCGAAGTGCGCGCCGGCGATATCCTGGTCGGTAAGGTCACGCCGAAGGGCGAGACCGAACTCACCCCCGAGGAACGCCTGCTCCGCGCGATCTTCGGCGAAAAAGCGCGCGAAGTGCGCGACTCTTCGCTCCGGCTGCCGCACGGCGAGTCGGGCGTGGTCGTGGACGTCAAGATCTACGACAGATCCAATTCCGACGATCTCGCTCCCGGCGTCAACAAGGTCGTTCGCGTCTATATCGCCCAGAAGAGAAAGATCTCCGTCGGCGACAAGATGGCGGGCCGTCACGG
>CACYZS010000240.1 GCA_902778985.1 uncultured Ruminococcus sp. | reverse complement strand
ACTTCCATAGTCTGAAGTTCAGGCTTTTCTGCTTCTTTATGCTCTTCACCGCGGCGATTGAGGACGATCGACTGGTCTACTCCGACAACGGCGCCGGATCTGCGAATACCACCATCGTCAAGTTTTACAAGGGCTCTGATAACTACCTCATACTCGCCGATCAGTATATGACCTGCGGTCGTGAATTCGTCCGGCAGGTCAAACCGGTCGCCCATCCGACGGCGGTGACCCTCTCGCCCGTCGCGGGCGTCGGATTGCGCGCGGATACGTGGTACGCCCGCGCGAGCGGTCCCATTCCGGCGGGGAACTACACGCACACCGGTTTCCGCTCCTCCGACTACCTGACCGTGTTGAGTTACAATATTGAAAAGTACGACGGCGGTTGGAACGGCAGAGATCCCGACGATGCGATCCAAACGATCCTCGACGCGTCCCCCGATATCGCCGGATTACAGGAAGTCAACGGCGGATGGAACGGCTCTATCGCCACGCTGACCTCAAACGGTTACGCCCGGATCTCAGGCGATACGACCACCGACAACTGGCCGGAACTCTTTTATAAGACCGAACGGTTCACCAAACTGAACAGCGGATACAAGCGCTATTCGGCTCTCGCGTCCGAGTTTACCGGCGTCCCCAAAAACGGCGCCGACACTTCGCGGGACAAACAGGGAAGACTGTTTACCTGGGCGCGGCTCGAGGACAAGGAGACCGGTAAGATCGTCCTTGCGATCAGCACGCATCTGCACTACCGGGTGGACGAATACGACAACGCGTCCTCCGACGAAAACACTCTGGTCCGTCGGTACGAAATCCGTCTTCTGCTCGCGTGGATCGCGGATCAGTCTTTCGAGTACGACGCCGTCGTGGTCGTGGGCGATATGAACGAGCATTATCCGAGCAGCAAGGGCAAAGCGACCACGAATATTTTTAGAGAGAGCGGCTTCGGCGTTGCCTGCGACGTCGCCGCGATCAAGGGAGACGTCGGCAGCACCCTGACAAAATCCGGACGCACCGAACGCGACAATTACGTCTTCGACCTTATCCTGACCGGAGGAAACGTCGAAGTCACGTACTATACCGCCGTGGACAACAAGACCGACAAGGGCGGAACGGCTTACCCGTCCGACCACATTCCGATCCTGACGGAGTTCCGGTTCCGCTGACGGAACGGGATCATACCGAAGGTACGGCAAACCGAAAAACGAACGAATCCCCGGAGCGCGGTTCTTTCCGCGCTCCGGATTTGTAATAAAGAAGAACGGAAAACCGAAAGAGACCTTGTAAAAACGCACCTTTTATTGTATAATGTTTTTGAGAACGTATAACGAAAGTTGGAAAACGATATGAAAAAGTGCTTTCGGAACGGAAAAATCTTCTTCGTAGCGGGGAAGCAGAACGAGGAAGTCCCCTACGACGTCTCGTCAAACGAATTGCACGTCCGATTTGACGGCAAGGGCGGGATCACGAACTATACCGTCTCTAACCAGAGCGGGAGTTACGTGAGGCGAACCGTCCTGAACGTGTTTGCCGACGGCAGAAAACTGGACGCGTTCTGCGAAAAAAGGGTGGAACTCGCCGGACGGACGCAGAAGATCCTTCTGAAGGACGGGAACGTCGGGATCAAGATCCTTCAGTTCGTCGCGCCGAGCGAAAACGCGGTTTTCTACGAGTTCACGGCAAACAAACCGGGCGATTACGAATTCGTTCTGGATTTCAGCAGCGCGCAGCATGCGGTCCACTACGACACCAACGTCGAAACGCGGTACGTTGCCGAAAACAACGCGATCCATCTGCGCACGCGGAGAAGCGCGCGGCTGGTCTTTTCCTACACGAGCGAAAAATACTGCACCACACTGCTGTCGCGTTTTGCGGCGTATAAAAAGCAGGTTGTCGACGAATTCAGAAGTGTGAAGATACCCGCGTCGGCAAAAAGCGAAAAAGAGCGGGCGCTCTACGTTTCGAGTATCTTCTGCGCGCTTGAAAACTACCGTGAGATCGGTCTTTTTAAGGGTTTTTCCGCGAGCGGGAACCGCGAGATCCCTATCCGCTCCTTTTACCGCGACGCCTACTGG
>CACYZS010000239.1 GCA_902778985.1 uncultured Ruminococcus sp. | reverse complement strand
AAGCCGCCGAGATCGGGGTCGTACAGTCCCGCCCACCAGCGGATCAGCGCCTCGGGATCGTAGAATTCCTCGTAGAAACTCTTGACCGCCGCCCGCGTTTCGGCGTCCGCGATCACGTTGAACCGCTCCGCCCATTCGCGCGCGACCCTCTCCTGCCGCGCTTCCTCTTCTTTTCTCTGCCGTTCTTCTTCAGCCATGCGTAGTTCCTCCCCGTATGCAGATATTGAAACGTGACCGACGTACCGCGTGCCCGACGGCATACTCAGAACCGTGGCGGTCATGTAGTTATCGGCAAAATACTTGACGCCGACCATCGCGCCGTAGTCGTGGTTCCAGACGACGGCGACGCCGTCCTCCCCGAAGTAGATCACGAACGCAGCGTCGTCCCCGGCAAGCGCCGGCAAGTATTCTTTCGCCCGTTCGGTGATCGCGCGGTTGGTCTCCCCGAACACCATCTCGCACTCCGCTTTCTCCCGCGCGTCCGACGCGTAGGTCGGGATCTTCCCGATCCGCGTCCACAGCGTCCCGCGGATGTTCATGACGTTGTCGGCAGCCGACGAGGGGATCGCGATCGACGCGATGATCACGGGCGACACGCCGTTTCCGTACACCGTCACGGCAGGTCCCTGCCCGACCGTCTCCGTCCCGAACGAAGCGCTCGGCGCGGCACTCGACGCCCCGGCGCCGGTCGGCTCTCCGGTGACGATATCGGTCGAACAGGCGACCAGTTGGAACGCCATCGCCAGCAGGATCAGCACAGCCGACAGTTTTTTCACGGCACGGTCCCCCTTCTCTTCGCGGCGCGTGTTCCGCCCGCGATATTATCTGAGTATATTATATCATCTTTTCCCTCGTTCGTTCAAGACACGGAATTGTCCAACCGTTTGCTTTATATTGCCTTTTCGGGTAGGGAGCGCCGTCTTTTTTCCCCGTTCGGCGCAGGGTTCCCGGCGTTTCGATATCCGACTGTGCGACGAAGAAACCCGCTCGCGTTTTGCGAGCGGGTTTCCGCTTAACAAATCATTTGCCGTACAGGGACTTCGCGCAGAGCGGGAAGCGGCTGCGCCGGAGTTCCCGTGCGCGGCGGCGGAGGCGTCACCTCGCGCCCCAGACGGATTCGTTTTCGGCGAAGAAGTTTTCGTCAGCCCAATCGTAAACGAACGCCGCGACGCTGCTTCTCGCGTGGAGGGGCGCGCCGACGGAACCGAGCGGGGAATAATGTTCGATCGGGGTATAGTATCCGTGCTTGACGCTCCAACCGAACGAGGACGTCAGGGCGTAGGTATAGTCCCGACCGTTCTGCTGCTGCGCGTAGGCGACCAGCGCCGACCAGAAAGGCCAGACGCCGCCGTTTTGACACGCGTAATCCTCCGCGGATCGATTGTAACACCGGTCGGCTCCCCGGTAGAAGGGATAGACGCTCATCACGCCGTAGTCCCCGCCCTTTTGGCTGTCGTTGTTTCTCGTCTCCAGCAGCGCCGAAACGTTGTCGAGCAGTCTTGCCGTCGCGGCGTCGTCGGAGATGCCGAACAGAACCGCAAGGATCGTATCGACCGAGAGGTTGTCCTCGACGAAGTCGCCGTCGCGATAGTTGATATAATAGCCCTTCTCGTTATCCCAAAGCAGCGTGTTGATCGCGTTTTTCGTCCGCTCGTACATCTCGCGGTAGCGGCGGGCGCGGGTCTTGTCCCTCGTCCCGACGATACGGGAAAGGCAGTAGAGCGCGCGGGCGTAGAGCACTTCAACGTAGGTGACGTACCCCGTCCGGTTGATCTGATCCGCCCAGTCGAGTTTGTTGTACCGCCCGCTCTTGACGATCAGCCCCGTTTTGTCTTCAAAGGTCGACAGCCGATCGACGACGAGCAGACAAAGGTCGTAGACGCTTTTCCCGTTCACCCTCTCGTCCAAAATCGAGCGGTCGCCGGTGTGGTTAACGTAGTCGTAGACCATCAGAACGAAGAAACTCGGTCTGTCGTAATAGTTGCGCACACGCGGATTGAAATCCGCCATCACGCCGGAGGGACAGTCGCCGTTGTCCTTGATCCCGCGCGCGAGCGTCAGGATCTGACACCGGACAAGGTCGGGGCGGCTCTTATACATACTGAGTA
>CACYZS010000238.1 GCA_902778985.1 uncultured Ruminococcus sp. | reverse complement strand
TTCGCCTACACGTCCCCCGCGAAACTGACCGCAGTCCTCTGCGAACAGGTGATCCGGACGCTGGCGGCGGAATACGAAAACGCCGGAATGGACGCCGAAGGCGCCCGCGCTGCTGCGGAAGCGGCGGCGACCGACGAACTGATCGAAGAGGCGAGAACGCAGTCGTTCCCGCAGATCCACCTGCTTTCGGGGCTCAAAAAGACCGAACTCGAAGACGCTGTGAAGGAAAAACTCGGGCGGACGGTCATGGTCGTTCCCAAGAGCGACCACACCGTCTACCACGAAGCGATGGGCGAGGCGACCGAGGGCAAGACCATGGGGTCGGTCCTGCCGGTTCTGTTCCTCGCGATCGCGGTCCTGACGATGGTGACCACGATGCACCGCATCGCGACCAAGGAAAAGACCCAGATCGGCACCCTGAAAGCGTTGGGATTCAAAAACAAGACCATTCTTCTGCACTATTCGCTCTACGGTCTGTTCATCGGGCTTGTCGGAGCGGGGCTGGGCGTTCTGCTCGGGTTCGCCGTTTGCAAAGCCGTTATGAGCGAAAACGGAATGATGGGCACCTACTTCGATATGCCCGACTGGTCGAGCGCGATCCCCGCGTTCTGCTATCCCGTCGTGATCGGGACGGTCGTTCTGCTCGCCCTGATCTGCTGCCTGTCGGTCAAACAGCAACTGCGCGGCTCCGCCGCCGACGCGCTTCGCCCCTACGTTCCGAAAAAGATGAAGAAGTCCTTCCTCGAACGGTTCGGCTTCTTCGGGAAACTCGGGTTCGCGACCAAGTGGAATATGCGGGATCTGTTCCGGCACAAGAGCCGGTTCGCGATGACCTTGATCGGTATCGTCGGCTGTATGGTCCTGCTCGTCGGCGGGCTCGGGATGCGCGACACGATGGCGGGCTTCCTCGACCTGCTCGACAACAAGGTATCGCACTACACGACCAAGGTCAATCTGGTCGAGAACGTCGGGTACGACGAAGCGCAATACCTGATCGCCGACCTTGACGGCGACTGGGAAAGCCTCTCGGGGATCAGCCTCGACGGCGACACCGTGACGCTCGATATTCTGCATCTGGAAAGGAAAATGCTCTCGGTGATCGACGAAAAGAACCGCGAGATCGACCTTACCGACGAGGGCGTCTACCTCTGCCTGCGGCTGAAGGATCGGGCAAAGATCGGGGACGAGATCGAATTCTCCCCCTACGGCAGCACCGAGACCTACCGTGCGAAGGTGATCGGCTACAACCGCTCGGTGATGACCGAGAGCGTCACGATGACCGATACGCTGGCAAATCGGCTCGGGATCCGGTATTCGGTATCGACAGTCTATACCGACCGCGGCGTCGATGCGATCCCGCAATCCCCGCTCGTCGCGGGCACGCAGGACAAAGCGCAACTGATGGACAGTTTCGGCAGTTTTACGGAAATACTGAACGGAATGGTTTATATTCTGATCGTCGCCGCCGTGATCCTCGGGATCGTGGTGCTCTACAACCTCGGGATCATGAGTTACGTCGAACGCTCGCGCGAACTCGCGACGTTGCGCGTACTCGGGTTCCGCAGTAAGAAGATCGCGCGGCTGCTGATCTCGCAGAACGTCTGGCTGACCGTGATCGGCGTCGTGCTCGGACTTCCCGCCGGGGTCGGCGTGCTGGAGATCCTGCTCAAAGCCCTCGCCGGGGAATACGAAATGAAACTGATGCTCGGTTGGGCGACCTACGTCGTCTCGGTGCTCCTGACCTTCGGCGTCTCGCTTCTGGTCGGGTGGATCGTGGCGCGCAAGAACCGGAAGATCGACATGGTGGAAGCCCTGAAGATCGCCGAATAAAGGAGAACGGTCATGCAGAAAGTAACGGTCAGAATCGACGGTATGCGGTGCGGGATGTGCGAAGCGCATATTTGCGATACCATCCGGGGGGCGCAGCCCGACGCGCAAAAGGTCAAGGCGTCGCGGCGGCGGGGAGTTCCGGTTCGAGCAGGAAGAAGCGCAGGTGCGTCACGGTGTCGCCCCAGCCGGCGGGAAGGGCAGTCACGAAAATCGAAGACGGCATCATCAAATCCAACCATGTCAAATGCGGGTGCGAAACCAGATTTCCATCTCCTGCGAA
>CACYZS010000237.1 GCA_902778985.1 uncultured Ruminococcus sp. | reverse complement strand
GCGAAACTCGTCTCGAACTCGATCGAGAGCGGCAAGATCTTCTCGTCCGACTCGTGGAAGGCGGCGGTGTCGCAGGTTCTCTCTTCGGGCGGTACGCTCCATTTTCTCGGACTTTTCTCGGACGGCAACGTCCACTCGCATATCGACCACCTGAAAGCCATGCTCGTCCGCGCGAGAGCCGACGGGATCAAGCGCGTCCGCGTCCATATCCTGCTCGACGGGCGCGACGTCGGCGAGACATCGGCGCTCGATTACGTCCGTCCGTTTGAGGCGTTTCTCGACGGACTGCGCACCCCCGATTTCGATATCCTGATCGCGTCGGGCGGCGGGCGGATGCAGATCACGATGGACCGCTACGAGGCGAACTGGGCGATGGTCGAACTTGGCTGGAAAACCCACGTTCTCGGAGAGGGACGCCGCTTCGCGTCCGCCGAGGAGGCGATCACGGCATACCGCAAAGAGTTCGGCGTGATCGACCAGGATCTCCCCCCCTTCGTCATTGAAAAGGACGGCAAACCCGCCGGAACCGTCGAGGACGGCGACAGCGTCATCTTCTACAACTTCCGCGGCGACCGCTCGCTTGAGATCAGCCGCGCGTTCGAGGGCGGGGAAGAGTTCTCCGCGTTCGATCGCGTCCGCGTCCCGAAGGTCTACTACGCCGGGATGCTCGAATACGACGGCGACGCGCATATCCCGTCTCACTTCCTCGTCAATCCGCCCGAGATCTCGAACACCATGTCCGAATATCTCGTCGCGACCGGGGTCCCCGAACTCGCGATCTCCGAAACCCAGAAATACGGTCACGTCACCTACTTCTGGAACGGCAACCGCTCGGGCAAGTTCTCGGAGGAACTCGAGACCTACATCGAGGTCCCGTCCGACGTCGTGCCCTTCGAGCAGCGCCCGTGGATGAAGTGCGCCGAGATCACCGACCGCCTGATCGAATGTCTGGAGAGCGGCAAGTACAAGTATCTCCGCGTCAACTTCCCGAACGGCGATATGGTCGGACACACCGGGAACTTCCTCGCGACCGAGTGCTCGATGGAGGCGCTCGATCTGCAACTCGCCCGGATCCTGCCGGTGGTCGAACGTCTGCACGGCGCCGCCATCATCACGGCGGATCACGGCAACGCCGACGAGATGTACGAGATCGACAAGAAGACCGGCGCGCCGAAGGTCGACGCGAACGGCAACCGTAAGGCGAAAACCAGTCACACGCTGAACCCCGTCCCCTGCATCGTGTTCGATCCGTATGCCGACGGACGCTATACCGTCAAGGTCGGTCAGGACGGTTTCGGACTCTCCGCGCTCGCCGCGACGACTGTGCGTCTGCTCGGTTACGAGCCGCCCGCCATGTGGGACGACGCGATCCTCGAATAAAAGACTTCTTCGGGTCGTCACTATGATGTCCGTTCCGCCCGTTTCGGTCGGATTCCGTCCCCTGCCTCAAACGGAGGTATCCCTATGGATATGAACTACCAGAGCAACCGGACCTTTTTCAAACCGAAGGTGGTCCTTCGGTACGTCGGCGGCGCCTTCTGCCTGCTCGCCGTTCCTCTCTTCTTCCTTTCCGGCACCGCGGCGATCCCCCCTCTCATCATCGGCGTGATCTGCCTCTTGATCAACCGCGAGATCAACGTGCGCGGTACGGAGGTCGAAGAGCAGATCAAGGCGGAAACCGATCGGCTCGCCGCCAGACTTGAGGATCAGTACTACGACGTCAAGCACCCGTTCCCGAAGATGATGATCACCGTGGTCGGCGACTACGTCACCGAGGGCGAGGGACTTCTGTTCCGCCGCAGTTCGATCGGCAAAAACATCACCTCGCGCTACCACGTCGCCGCCATCGGCACCAAGAACGGGCGGCTCTACTTCCTCGAAGAGCGGTTTTCGACCATCGACGACAGCGACTATTCGTCGTCGGACGGGGAGTTCGATTTTACCGAACTCGACCGCGTCGAATACGGACCCGCCGAGGGGGCGAAGGTCCCCCACTCCGAGTTCGCCCTGATCAAAACCAACGGGGAAGAGGCGCTTCGCGTTCCTGCGCCTACCGACTACACCACGCAGAAGTTCGTCGACGATCTGAACGTCATCTTCGCCCGCGCACGCAGCGAAG
>CACYZS010000236.1 GCA_902778985.1 uncultured Ruminococcus sp. | reverse complement strand
GTACCACTTTCTTTGCAAGTTTCGTCAGTTCTTCTTCCCGAGCAGGAGCGTGACGCCCTCGTCCTCGATCTCGACGGTGGCGAGGGGGGACGGCACGTCGCCGATCTCGGCAAGGGTCTCGCCCAAGATATAGGCGACCCACTTTTCGGGGAGTTTGCCGTTCTTGACGGCGAGGACGACGCGGTCGGTGATGGCGCATCCCGCGCTCTTGCGCGCGTCCTGCACGTTGCGGACGATCTCGCGAGCGAGCCCTTCGTCGCGCAGATCCTCGTCGATCGTGAGGTCGAGCGAGACGACCATGCCGGCTTCGCTCGCGATGAACGCGCCGTCCTTCGCGGTGTACTTGACCAGAATGATCTTCGCGTCCATCTCTTCTTCGCCACCGTCGAGTCTGACGGTCACGGTGTCGCCGTGGAGCGCGAAAGCGCCGGTCTTGACCGCCTTGATGACGGCGGGCAGTTTGTCGGGGCAGAGGGCGCGGATCTCGTTGAAGTTGGGATCGTACCCGACCGACGCGATGTCGTCCACGCGGTCGATGAAGAGCACTTCTTTGACGTTCATCTCTTCGGCGATCACGTCGGCAAACGGCTTGATCGCCTCGGTCTTCGCGGGATCGGAGAGCGCGACCTTCAGGGTGCGGAGCGGCTGCCGGTTCTTGATCCGGTTCTTCTGCCGCACGCCGCGCGCAAGGGTGATCAGCCGCTGCACGAGGTCGACCTTCTCGACCAGTTCGTCGTCGCGGTAGGTCTCGGGGATATTCGGCCAGGCGGCGAGATGCACCGACTCGTTGCCGGTCAGGATGCGATAGATCTTCTCCGAGACGATCGGGGCGACCGGCGCGAGCAGTTTGGTCAGGTTGACCAGCACGTAGTAGAGCGTGTCGTACGCCGCCGCCTTATCGTTCGAGTAGCCCGACGCCCAGAACCGCTTGCGCGAGCGGCGGATGTACCAGTTGGTCAATCCGTCGACAAGCGAGGCGATCGCGTCGACGTAGCGGTTGACGCGGTAGGCGTTCATGTTCTCGGTGATGGTCTTTTCGGTCTTCTCGAGCTTCGCGAGGATCCAACGGTCGAGTTGGTTGTCGCTCTCGGGAAGTCCGTCCTTCGGCTCGAAACCGTCGATGTTGGCGTAGGAGATGAAGAAGTTGCAGGCGTTCCAGAAGGGAAGCACGATCTGCTGATACGCGTCGAGGATCCCGGCTTCGTCGAAGAGCAGGTCGCCGATCAGCATGGCGTTGGTCTGGTACAGATAGAGCCGGAAGGCGTCGGTACCGAACTTCTTCATCAGTTCCATCGGGTCGGTGTAGTTCTTCGAGGATTTCGAGAGTTTCTTGCCGTCCTTGGCGAGGATCGTGCCGTGCACGACGCCGTTCTTGAACGCCGGACGGTCGAAGAGCGCCGTCGAGAGGACGTGCAGATAGTAGAACCAGCACCGGATCTGCCCGGTGTATTCGACCACGAAATCAGAGGGGAAGTGGTTCTCGAACCACTCCTTGTTTTCAAACGGATAGTGCTTCGAGGCGAACGGCACGCTTCCGCTCTCGAACCAGCAGTCGAGCACCTCGGGCACGCGCGTCATCTTCGCGCCGCAGTCGGGGCAGGGGAAGGTGATCTTGTCGAGGTATTGCCGGTGCAGGTCGTCGGGACGCACGCCCGAGAGTTTCTCGATCTCGTCGATCGAACCGACCACGACTTTCTTCCCGCAGTCGGGGCAGGTCCAGATCGGGATCGGGGTGGACCAGTAGCGGTTGCGCGAGATGTTCCAGTCGCGGGCGCCCGCGAGCCAGTTGCCGAAGCGGCCGTGCTTGACTGTCTCGGGCATCCAGTTGACCTTTTCGTTGAAGTCGATCAGTTTGTCCTTGATCTTGCCGATATTGAAGTAGTAGGCGTCCATCGCCTTGTAGATCAGGGGGCGTTTGCAGCGCCAGCAGTGCGGGTAGTTGTGGACGATCGAGCCGTCGGCGACCGCGATCCCGCGATCGTACAGCCAGCGGATCACCACGGGGTTCATCTCGATCACGTTCTTCTCTTCCTGCAGGGGGTAGAAGTCGGTGATCTCGGGGGTGAAGCGTCCCTTCGCGTCGACCGGGTTGACCAGCGGAATGCCGTTGTTCTTGCAGGTCCAGTAG
>CACYZS010000235.1 GCA_902778985.1 uncultured Ruminococcus sp. | reverse complement strand
AGGCGTTCGTGCACGGCTCGATGTGCGTCTCGTACAGCGGACGGTGCCTGCTCTCGGGCTACTTCACCGGGCGGGACGCCAACCGCGGCGACTGCACGCAGCCCTGCCGTTGGAAGTACCGCGTCGGGCGTCTGTCGGGTGAGTTGATCGAAGAGAGCCGCCCCGACGAACCCATCCCGGTCGAGGAGGACGCGGGCGGGACCTTCATTCTCGCGTCGCGCGATCTCTCGATGATCGAGCATCTTGCCGACCTTGCCGACGCGGGCGTTTCGTCCTTGAAAATCGAGGGGCGGATGAAGAGCGCGTGCTACGTCGCCGCCGTCACGAACGCCTACCGCATGGCGCTCGACGCGCTTGCCCGGGGGGAAAACACGCCCGACCCGCGCCTGGTCGCGGAACTGGAGAGCGTCTCGCACCGCGAGTACTCGACCGGGTTCTACTACGGCAACCCGCACGACGATCCGAACGTCGTCTCGCGCCCCGGCTACCTCGGGGAGAAATCCTACCTTGCCGCCGTGGTCGGCTACGACGAAAAGTCCGGTCTTGCCCTCTGCGAACAGCGCAACAAGTGCGCCGTCGGGGACGAGGTCGAGATCCTGTCGCCCGGACAGTTCGGGCGGGCGTTCAAGGTCGCCTCGCTCTTTGACGAAACCGGCGCCGCGATCGACAGTACCCCGCATCCCGGTATGCAGTTCCGTTTGCCGGTCCCCTTCCCGGTCGCGGCGGGGGATCTGCTTCGCTGTCACGCCCGCGCGGGCGAGTGCGATTGAGGGTCGCCGCCCCGCTTTCCGAGACGTGTAAAGTTCTTCTGCTCTCGTTTGTCGAAGGGGTCGCCGAGTGGCTCCCCGTCAGCAGTACCGGCCACCTCCTGCTTTTCGGGGGGTGGCTCGCAATTTCTTCGTTCTCTACGCCCTTTTTCAACTTGTTTCTCTACGTGATCCAACTGGGCGCGATCCTTGCCGTGCCGGTTTTGTACGCGCGATCCTCTCCCCTGTTTTCCTTCCGCCAAAACGGCGTCCGGCAAACGCTTTCGCTCTGGCGACCGATCCTTGTCGGGGTGATCCCCGCCGCCGTCGGGGGACTGCTGCTCGACGACGCGCTCGACCGTCTGCTCTCGGGCTCCGCCCGCGTGCGGGTGGTGGCGTTCGCCCTGATCTTCTACGGCATCCTCTTCCTGCTCCCGCGCCGAAAAGCGTCGGTCTCCGACCTGTCGGGGATCGGGTACGGACGGGCGATGGTGATCGGCTTGTTTCAACTGCTCTCGATCGTGCCCGGCACGTCGCGCAGCGGTTCGTGTCTGCTCGGCGGGCGCGCCGCGGGCGTCTCGGATGCGGCGACGGCGGAGTTCTCGTTTCTGATGGCGATCCCGGTGATGGTCGGGGTCTCGTGTTTGAAGATCGCGAAGTTCGCGATCCGCTCCGCCGCCGGAGCGCCGGGGTACGGACTCGCCCCGCGCGCGGTCCTGCTCCTGCTGCTCGGGTTTCTCGTTTCGTTTCTGGTCTCGCTCCCCGTGATCCGCGGACTCGTCGGTTTCGTCCGCCGCCGCGGGCTGGCTCCGTTCGGGCTCTACCGGATCGCTTTGGGGGTGACGATTCTCTTCCTTGCAAAATAATGCCGCGCAGCGCGCGGCAATTCACGACGGCGAAGCCGTCAATTCACGCGGGCTTGCCCGCAATTCACGCACCGCAGGTGCAATTCATTCTTTCATTTCACAATTTGATGAATTGCGATCAGAGATCGCATGAAATGACGGCGAAGGGCAAACGCTCTTCGCCGTCGTGAATTCTCGCCGCCCTCGACGGCTCCGTGAATTGACGGGCGACGCCCGTCATGAATTGTTGCCCACGGCGAGATTGCCGCGGGCAACATTGTTATATGGTAAGTTCGGTCGTGCCGGGGTGAAGGTCGAGAGTAACGTCGCCGTAGCGGAAGGTCGCGGGGAGGTTTTCGGGGACCGTGACGGTGACGTGGATCTTGTCCTCGGTGCGGAGCATCGAGACCGAGATCTTCCCTTTCGGGACGGTCTGGTATCCGTTCAGGCGGTTCATGCCCTCGGGAAGATACGGCGCGATCAGAACCGACGCGAAGCCCGCGTCGCCGGCGTCCCGGATCCCGAGCAGGTAGCGGAACAGG
>CACYZS010000234.1 GCA_902778985.1 uncultured Ruminococcus sp. | reverse complement strand
ACGGACTCGCACCGACCGTCCGCTCTCTTTCGGGGACAAAGACCGGTACTCCTTCCCATCTCTGCCTTTCGGTTATGAACACTATAACACAATCAAAAGGAAAAGTCAAGGGGAAACCGCGCTTTTTTCGATTGCGTCTTGTATTTGGGCGCGAAGTATGGTAGAATGGAAAACGGAAAAAGCGACCGGGGTTACCGGAATGCAAAAGGACGGAACAAATGAAAGAAATCATTCTCTGCAAATACGGCGAGATCATCCTGAAGGGGGCGAACCGCCCCGAGTTCGAGGGGGCGCTGACGCGGGAACTGAAGCGTCGGCTCGCCCCCTACGGGCGTTTTTCGGTGCGGCGCGCCGAGAGCACGGTCTACATCACGCCGACCGACGGGGACTGCGACCTTGACGGCGCCTACGAGACCGCCCGCTGCGTCTTCGGTTTCGTCGGAGTGACCCGCGCCGCCGAGTGCGAAAAGTCGATGGAAAGCATCCTCTCGGTCGCCCGCGAATACCTGCCTCCTCTGATGTCGTTTGCCCGCACGTTCCGGGTGGACGCGAAGCGTTCCGACAAACACTTCCCGAAAACCTCCCCCGAGATCGCCGCGGAGGTCGGGGGGGCGATCCTCTCCGCCTCGCCCGGGTTGAAGGTCGATCTGCACCACCCCGACGTGATGATCCGGGTCGAGATCCGCGACCGTGCGGCGTACGTGCACGCCGGTCAGGAGAAGGGCGCGGGCGGACTTCCGCGGGGGACCAGCGGACGCGGACTGCTCCTGCTCTCGGGCGGGATCGACTCGCCCGTCGCGGGGTATATGATGGCGAAACGCGGGGTGGAGATCGAGGCGCTGCACTTTGAATCTTTCCCCTACACCTCGGAGCGCGCCCGCGAAAAGGTGTTCACCCTTGCCGAACAACTCTGCCGCTACTGTTCCAGGATCCATATCCACGTTATTTCGCTTACCAAGATCCAAGAAGAACTGCGCCGCGCGTGTTCCGAGGAATACTTCACGCTCCTGCTCCGGCGCTTCATGATGAAACTCGCCGAACGCTGCGCGAAGGAATACGGTTGCCGGGCGCTTGTGACCGGGGAATCGCTCGGTCAGGTCGCGAGCCAGACGATGGACGCCCTCGCCGTGACCGACGCCGCGACCTCGATCCCCGTTCTCCGTCCCCTGATCGGTATGGATAAGGAAGAGATCGTTGAGATCTCGCGGAAGATCGGCACGTTTGACACCTCGATCTTGCCCTACGAGGACTGCTGCACCGTCTTTACCCCGCGCCACCCCAAGACCAGACCGACCGAAGAGGAGATCCTTTCCGAGGTCGCAAAGATCGATTTCGACGCCCTGATGGACGAGGCGTACGCCACCCTCTACACCGAAACGCGGCGCGTCAGCGAACAGTATCTTTGATTTTTGATCGAAAGTAACGATTTTTCGGCGTTTTGTCTACGCGCGAACCCGAATAACTGTGCAATTTCGTCAAAAAATCAATCTTGAAAACCACCCCATACTATGGTATAATACTCGTCGAGACGCGCCCGGCGAGTATTTCTTTTTTTCGCCCGCGCAAGGATCCCCCGACGCGGGGATCGGAAACCACGTAAGGAGCAAAATCCATGATCACCGTGATCGACCGCACGCTGTCCGTACTGAGAAATCCGTCGTCCCCGGCGGCACTGTCCCGCCTCGCCGACGCGATCCTCGCGTCGGGCGCCGACGTTCTCGAAATATGCGAAGAAAACTACCGCATCCTCTCGCAGGAGAAGACCGACGGACGCTTCCTTCTGCGCCTGGAACGCGGATCGTCCCCCGCCTCTTTCCCCGGGATCAAACGCTTCGTTTCGACCGGCTCCGCGGCGGGCAACGTCGTGATGAGCGAGGAGTACATCGTCAAGAACCTTGACCTTCTGCTTTCGGGGACCGTCCCCGCGGTGCTCCGTCCGGTGCGCCTCTCGCTTTCGACCCCGACGCTTGATTGCAGCCCCGCGCTGCTCTTTTCCGCGATCCGCGCCGGGGCTTCCGGTTATCTGCTCAAACAGATCAACTCCGAAGACCTGATCCATTCACTGGAATCCGTACGGAGAGGGGATGCCCTTCTGGACCCGATGGTGACCCAGCGGGTATTCCAGGAAGTCCGCCGTGCCGTTAAGGAAGAAGAAG
>CACYZS010000233.1 GCA_902778985.1 uncultured Ruminococcus sp. | reverse complement strand
GGCAAGGGCTACCCGGCAGGCGTCCTCCGGCTCGTCCTCACCGATCTCGGCTTTGTAGCGTTTTTGCAGTTCCCAAAGATCGAAGATATCCTTGAATGCAAGTTTTCTGTAGTCCATAGATACTCCTTTTCTAAATAAGAGAAACGTGTTGCCTTTTCAATCAAATAACAAAAACCTCTTTGGTGGTCGGAGTGTTCATAACGCAAGTGGTTTTTATGATGATATCCGGCGCGATACACATCAAACATCTTCCCCAAGAATGAGTGTTCTGATATTTTCATCGAACGAATCAGAGTGATTGGCGGATACTATAAGAGGATAGATCACTTCTCGGCTTTCCCTTGTGTGCGGCAATTCAGAAGCGAGTTTTGCCGCGCGATCGTTTTGTCCGATCTTTGCATAAAGAAAGCAAAGTGTTGCTCTCAGAGTCGCCTTCTGCTTTTCGTTTTGTGACAAGGGCAACCCTTTTTCAGTTAATGCTATAGCTTCTTCTGTCTGTCCTTGCAAGGCTAAAACTCCCGCAAGTCCCAATATCATTCCCGGTTTATTCGGATATATCAACAAAGCGTCACGGTATACTTTTTCTGCCATATCGAACTGATTGCTTCTTAAATGATCATTGGCTTTTGCGTGTATCTGTAATCGCGCATCGGCAGAACGTACCTCATCCATGCCGATAAGCAAATCGATACTTGTTTCAAAAATATTCGCCAAAGCAGGAAGCAAGGTGATGTCAGGATAGGTCTCTCCGCGTTCCCATTTTGAAACGCTCTGCGGGGTGATATTGAGATAACTTGCGACGTCTTCTTGCGTCAGGTCTTTTACCAATCGGTATTTTCTTAAATTCTCAGCTAAATGCAACATAATCATGCGGCTCCTTAATATTTTTTTCTGCAGCTGCAATAGTATTATAACAAATCGTCTCTATGAAAACAATAACGCAATACGCTTCTTTCTCTCGCCTGTTAGGTAATAACCCAAACAACCGTCACAGCTTTGAAGTATTAACTGGGTGCAGGGAGACTTTTGCAAAAATCTGCACTGTCGTTAAACCGCCTCGCATAGACCACTGACTTCTTTACACGACGAAGCCGTGAAAGTGTCATAGTGGGTTACGCACTAGTGCGTAAAAACCAACTGAAAAAGAAAATGAACAGACCAAAAAGTCTGCTCAAATACAAAGAAGCATATAAAAACTGAGTGTCCATAACTCACTTGCGTTATGAACACTCAGCATGGTCGGAATGACAGGATTCGACGCTCACCCGTCGGGCTCGCTACCTGCGCGTCTCGCCCTTGCTCTGTGAACAGGAAAACCATAGCGATTGGCGAGCCGCATAGAATTTGCCCGCTTTGCGGGCATATTCGGCAGGTTCGAATCCGAATTTCGGGGATCAAAGGCGCCCCCACGCACGGCGGGGACGCCTTTGGTGGTCGGAATGACAGGATTCGAACCTGCGACATCCTGCTCCCAAAGCAGGCGCGCTACCAACTGCGCTACATCCCGAAGTCTTATTCATTATACCAACCCCCGAGGAGGTTGTCAAGCGAATACGGTCACTTCTTCGCGTCCCGGCGATCGATCGAGGCGCCGAGGAACAGAAGACCGGTCGTGACGGCGGTCGCGGCGCAGGCGATGAGCAGGCGACCGAGCGGCACCCGGAACCCGAACACGCATTTTGCCGATCCTGCGGGCTTCTCGTCTTCCTTTTTGCGGTAGAAAGAGAACGTGCTTTCCACGTTGTATCCGATCTCGGAGGCGAAGAGATCTTTCATCTTGCGTTTCCTTTCTTAAACCGTAACGGTCAGATAAAGTATCGGGAACCCCTTCTGCGAAAAGTTTCTCTCGTACTCGGTCTCGACGTTGCCCTCGTTGTACGGCGAGTTGTGCAGGTCGCGCGTCAGGGCGTCGGGGGTTTTGCCGAGCGCGGCGAGTTCCTCGAGCGTGAAGTCGAACAGTCCGACGTTGTCGGTCTTGAACGCCAGTTTTCCGCCGGGTTTCAGAAGCGTGAAGTAGGTTGTAAGGAACGCGCGGTAGGTCAGCCGGCGTTTGGTGTGTCCCTGGGCGCGAACCATTCGGTAAGCGTCGCCGCGTCCGCAACCGCGAAACGAAGTCGGTCGGGACGGTTGTCCGCGCGCGCCGCCGCCTTCTCGACGGCGTTGACCATCACGTTCGAGATGCGTTCGAGCGCGACGAAGCAGACGTCGGGGTGCTTTTCCGCCATTCCGCAGGCAAAATCGCCCTTTCCGCACCCGATCTCAAGCCAAAGCGGCAGATCCTCGCCGATCACGTCGCGCGACGACGCGAAGGGGACGGCGGGACGTTCGAGCAACAGATTGCCGCAGGCGGCGAGCCGTTCGGCGCCGTGCTTCTTGATCCTCATACGCATAGGGGAGTTTCCTTTCCGGGGAACGCGGTCGCTCCCCGTTTCAGTATACCACAATCGGCGCCGGATTGCAAGAGACGGCGGCGATAATCCCGCGTCAGGCGCGCCCGCCGTCCATGGCGCGGAGCATCGACTCAAGGAAGACGCCGTAGCCGCGGCTCGGATCGCTTACCGTCACGTGCGTCACCGCGCCGACCAGCCGCCCGTCCTGCAGGATCGGACTGCCCGACATCCCGCGCACGATCCCGCCGGTGAGTTCGAGCAGGGCGGGATCGGTCACCCGGACCGAGAAGCAGCGGGCGCACCCCGCCTTCGACGACAGGTCGCCGAGTTCGACCTCGTACTCCCCGACCGAGCCGTTTTTCAGCGTGCAGAGGATGGTCGCGCTCCCTTCCCGCACTTCTTCGGGTCTGGCGACCGGGAGCGCTTCGCCCGTCGGGACGTCCGAGAGCCGCCCGAACACCCCGTATTCGGTGTTCGACGTGACGACGCCGATCCCGCCCGGACGGAGCATCCCTTTCAGTTCGCCCGGCTCGCCGGGTTTGCCGCGTTCGATGCCGTCGAGCAGCACCCCGGTCACGGTCCCGGCTTTGAGACGGAGGGGTTTTCCGCTCTTTCCGTCCCCGATCGCGTGCCCCAGCCCGCCGAACGCCCCGGTCTCGGGGTCAATGAAGGTCACGGTGCCGATGCCCGCCGCGGGTCACGGTGCCGATGCCCGCCGCGTTGTCGCGGACGAAGACGCCGAGTTGCCCTTCCCCGCCGTCGTATTTGACCGGCGTCAGCGTGACGGAAAGCGTTTTTTCCTCGCGCAAAACCGAGAGCGAGAGCGGACGGTCGCCCGCGTTTTTCACCGCGTCGGTCAGGTCACGTACCGTCCCGATCTTCTTCTGATCGACCGCGACGATCAGATCCCCCGGGCGCAGTCCCGCGTCGAAGCCGACCGAGCCGCCCTCGCGGAATCCGACGACCAGTACCCCGTCGCACGCGATCCGGATCCCGAACACGCCCCCGCCGGGGATCAGTTTCCTTTCCGGCGGCGTCAAGTCCGACGGCTCCGCCCGCTCGCACGTCCCGTCCCCGGGAAACAGGATCCCCGGTATGCGGAAGCGGATCTCCGCCGTCCCGCGCGCCGACAAACACGGCTCGACGCCCCCGCCCTCGGCTGCCGCCGCCCCGATATTGCATACGACCGCCAGCAGAAGGATCAAAAGGATCCCTACCGTCAGTTTTCGTCCCGTTTTTCGTTTCATAAACCTCTCCCCCGCTCCCGAAGCCGGGAGCGCCCTTTCGTTTTCGTGGCGTCGCCCGTTTTTTCGTCGCAGTTTACTATTCGCCGCGCCGTGCGCTTTATCCGAGGTAATCTTTTGACCGGGCGACCATTTCCTGTCTTTCAAAGACGCAAAAAACGCGGGATTTACGGGGAAAATGAAAACCGCCCCCTCGTTTGAGGGGGCGGCGACACTATCACTCTGACCGAGAGAAGCAGTCAGTTTCGGGAAAGACGAAGGATACGTTCGGCGTCCCGAAGGGCGGTGCGCACCGCGCGGGCGATCGCGTCGGGGACCGGCGCGAGCAGGCGGCTGACGTCGGCTTGCGACTGCGCGAGCGTGACCACGACCGAGAAGCGGTCCTTGGTCTCGTCGAAGTACCAGTTCGCGCCGCAGGCGGCAAGATCCGACGTGATCAGGCGGAGATAGTGGTCCGAGATCCCGAGCGCCTCGCGTTCGGAGAGGCGACGGTTCTCGTTCTTTTTCGCCGTGACCGTGATCGCGATGCCCTCCCCGTGCGCGTCCGCCCTGACCGACGGATCGCAAAGCGACGGCGAGAGCGACAGGAACCGGTAGATCAGGGTGAGCAGGTAGGCGAAGCGTTCCTCGGGCACCTCGATCGCCGTTTCGCGCGGCAGGGTGTCCTCGATCGTAACTTCGGTATCGATCCCCCGCTTGATCTCCTCCGCCCAGCGGCGGAGCGTATCGAGCAACAGTGCGGGCGCGGGGCGTTCGACGGCGGGGGAACGCGGGTTCTCCTTGCCGGGATCGGGCGCTTGGCTCGACAGTTTCAGTTTCATTGGAGCGTCAGTTCCGCGAGCGTTTCGGCGGAGAAGGTCGGGAACGCGGACGAATACGAGACGCCCGCGAGGTAGGTCTCGCCCTTTTCGGCGATCGGGTGGTCGATCAGCGTTTGTTCCAGCATCAG
>CACYZS010000232.1 GCA_902778985.1 uncultured Ruminococcus sp. | reverse complement strand
TTGATCATGGCTTCGAGCGTGCCGCCGGTCGCGAGCAGGTCGTCCACCAACAGCGCCCGCTCGCCGGGACGGAGGTCGTCCTTGTGCATTTCCAGCACCCCCGCGCCGTATTCGAGGCCGTATTCCACCGACACGGTTTCGCGCGGCAGTTTGCCCTGTTTGCGGATCGGCACGAAGGCTTTTTTCAGGTTGTAGGCCATGGGCATGCCGAACAGGAATCCGCGCGACTCCGCCCCGACGGGGGTGCCGAGGATCGAGACGCTCCCCGCGTTCGGGGTGAGCAGTCCCGCGATGATCTTGAGAAGCGTCGTTTTGCCGCTCCCGTTCGGGCCGAGCAGCGCTACGATCTTCCCCGTCGGCAACGTGAGCGTAAAGTCGGAAAGCGACGGGAAACTGCCGTAGAACTTCGTGACGCCGGAGATCGACAGCAACGGTTGTTCTTGCATGGGAAAACTCCTTTCTTCGCGGCAAGCCGCGGACGATACAATGATACCGCATTTTCGCCGATCTGTCAAGTGAAATCTCTTTTTTCGGAAAAACGCTTGCAATCGAAATCGAATAAGAGTATAATATAGGAGAAAAAAGCAGGGAGCCACGCGCCCCCGGGAAAGAGAACGAAATGAGTACGTTTCACCTTGTCGATCACCCCCTGATCACTCACAAATTGACCATCATGCGCCAGATTGAGACCAGTTCGAAGGATTTCCGCGATCTGCTCGACGAGATTTCGATGCTGATGGGCTTCGAGATCACCCGTGACCTTCCGCTCGAGGACGTGGAGATCGAGACCCCGATCTGCAAGACCAAAGCGAAGCGGATCTCGGGCAAGAAACTGGCGATCGTCCCGATCCTGCGCGCAGGGCTGGGTATGGTGGACGGGCTTCTGCGTCTCGTCCCCGTCGCCCGCATCGGTCATATCGGTCTGTACCGCGATCCCGAGACCCACGAACCGGTCGAATACTACTGCAAGATGCCGCCCGATATCGAGAACCGTCTCGTCATTCTGGTCGACCCGATGCTCGCAACCGGCGGCAGCGCGTCCGACGCGATCACCAAACTGAAGGAGAGAGGATGCCACGGCAATATCGTGATGATGTGCCTGGTCGCCGCTCCCGAGGGCGTCGCCCGTCTGCAGAAGGATCACCCCGACGTGAATATCTACGCAGCCGCGCTCGACGAGAAACTGAACGAACACTGCTACATCGTCCCCGGTCTCGGCGACGCCGGCGACCGTCTCTTCGGAACCAAATAAAATGCGTACTCTGACGATCGGTCAGAACGACGCGGGGCAGCGCCTTGATAAGTTTCTTACCAAGGCGCTGCCCCGTATGCCGAAGTCTCTGCTTTACAAGTCGGTACGGACCAAAAAGATCAAGGTCAACCGTCACCGCGCCGAACCCGAACAGATCCTGAATGAGGGCGACGAACTCCAACTCTTTCTCCCCGACGATCTCTTCGACCGGACGGGCGACGCCGACACCAAGGCGGAACTTGCAAGGATCCGGGGCGAGGTGCCGATCCTCTACGAGGACGACAATCTGGTTTTGATCGACAAGCGCCCGGGCGTGGCGGTCCACGAGGACGATAAGGGATCCGCCGACACACTGCTCACCGCCCTGCGCGCCTATCTTTTTCGCCGCGGCGAGTACGACCCCGACAGGGAGCAGTCCTTCGCCCCCTCGCTCTGCAACCGGATCGACCGCAACACCGGCGGGATCGTCATCGCGGCGAAGAACGCCGAAACGCTCCGCGATATGAACGAGCGGATCCGCCGCCGCGTGATGGGAAAATACTATCTCGCCGCCGTCCACGGCGTGCCGAAGGAGCGCGAAGCGACGCTCCGCGGCTACCTCGTCAAGGACGAAAAACGGAAGGAAGTCACGGTTTTCCGGGAGAACCCCCCGAAAAACGCCAAGGAGATCGCCACCCGCTACCGTGTCCTGGCGACCTCGCCCGACGGGAAACTCGCGCTGCTCGAAGTGGAACTGCTGACCGGGCGGACGCACCAGATCCGGGCGCATCTGGCGTCGGTCGGACACCCGCTGCTCGGCGAGGGCAAGTACGCCGAGAACCGCGAGGACCGCGCCAAGGGCTTCCGCTTTCAGGCGCTGACGGCGTACCGTCTGGTCTTCCCCGCGCCGCAGGGCGACTCGCTCGACTACCTCTCGGGCAAGGTCTTCACCGTCCCGCGCGAAAGCGTGCGCTTTCTCTCCCTCTT
>CACYZS010000231.1 GCA_902778985.1 uncultured Ruminococcus sp. | reverse complement strand
CGGTAGACCAGCGAGAGCAGGGGATCGAACTGACGGCAATGGTGCTGATCCCCCGTTTCGTTGAAGGGACACCATCCGATGATCGCCGGGTGGTTGAAGTCGCGCTCCACCTCCTCGAGCCATTCGGGCAGGAAGGGATAGATCGCCTCGGGCTTGGTGTGGTCCAGTCCCCAGTTGGGGTATTCGCCCCAGACGATGTAGCCGAGTTTGTCGCAATAGTAGAGGTAGCGTTCCTCAAAGATCTTTTCGTGCGGGCGCGCGCCGTTGAAGCCCATCGCGAGCGAGCGGAGAATATCGTTCTTCAGTTCCTCGTCGGTGGGGGCGGTGTAGATCCCGTCGGGGAAGAACCCCTGATCCAGCACCAGCCGCTGAAAGACCGATTTCCCGTTCAGGCGGAACTTCATGCCGTCCATTCTGATATCGCGGAGCCCGAAATAACTCTTGACGCGGTCCTCACCGAAGGTGAAGGTCAGATCGTAGAGTTTCCCGTCCCCGATCTCCCACAGATGCTTTTCCGAGAGGGCGATCGGGAAGGTGACCGTCCCGCCCGCGTCCTTCACCGTCGCGCGCCCGACCTCGCGGCCTTCAAACGAGGCGACGGCGGTAAGGTCCGCCGTACCCGACAGTTTCGCCTGCACGGTCAGGGTGCCGTTTTCGGCGTTGGGGTAGTAGCGCGTCGAGAGCAGACGCGTTTCGGGCACGAACTCGAGCCAGACGGTCTGCCAGATCCCGGTGGTGCGGGTATAACTGCATTCGTAGGATTGGTATTTGTCGGACTGCTTGCCGATCGGGATCATGGGATCGCGGGTATCGTCCTGCGCGTAGACGACGATGGTATTCTCGCCCGCCTTCGCCGCGTCGGTGATATCGAAGCAGAACGAAACGTAGCCGCCGGTATGACGCCCGACCTCGGTTTCGTTGAGATAAACCCTGCATCTGTAGTCGACGGCGCCGAAATGGAGCAGCACCCGTCCCGCGAGTTCCTTTTCGGTCAGCGTGAACGTCCGGCGGTACCAGACCGCCGCGTGAAAATCGACGTCTCCGATACCGGAAAGTTTGCTCTCGGGGCAGAAGGGAACGACGATGGTGCGGTCAAAGGCGGCGCCCGCCTTCATCAGTCCTCTGTCTTCGCCGCTGTTCGCTTCGTCAAAGCAGAAGTCCCACTCTCCGTTGAGGTTGCGCCACGCTTCGCGCTCGAATTGCGGTTTCGGGTGTTCAGGTCTTGCGATCATTGGGTTTCTCCTTATTCTAATGCGCCAAAGGCGCAATTCATTGAATGAAATGACGCTTCGCGTCGTGAAATGCGTGCTTCGCACGCGTGAATTCTCGCCGTCTTCGCCGGCTCCGTGAATTGATTTTTCCTTGCGTGGCAAAGGAAAAATCATTGTCAAGACGGCGTTTCCGCCGTCTTGACAGATTATCCGAATTTGACGATCCGTTTGAAGAACCGGTAGCCGCAGACGTCGATCCAGCGTCCGAACTTGGTCTTTCCGGTCGCGACCGTCGCGGTGGTGGTCCAGCGCAGACGCCGGTAGAGCCACGGATCTCTATCCTTGATATACTTCCAGACCGCGTAGAACTCGGCGCGGCGCTCGGGGGTATCGTCGGCGTAGGTGAAGACCGCGCAGATCAGGATCATCATCCCGAGTTCGTGGAGCAGGTAGCGCCGCAGTTTCGGGCGGGTTTTGCCCATCTCGCGCAGATCGAAGCAGTCGACCATCATCTTGGTCACACGGATCTGCTGATCGTAGCGCTTCGCGCCGTTCTCGAGCGTGACCGACTGGTCGGCGCGCCCGATCATGTAGCGGTAGAGGTCGAGCGGCATATAGAAGATGGTCTTGACGTCGGGGAGCGGCTTATACATGAACAGGTTGTCCACGTAGAAGGTGTGCTTCGGCAACTCAAGCCCGCAGTTGCGAAGGATCTCGGTCTTGAAGTAGACCGAGTGCATCATCAGGTACTGCGTGATGCCGAAGGGACGGATCTCCTCCCACGAACAGACCTTTTCTTTGGGGAAGATCCGGCGGTAATCCATCACGAAGGTCTTGCCGTCCGCGACGTGCTCGTAGACGTAGTTGGCGACGTACATATCGACGTCGACGCCCGCCGCCTCGTGTTCGCGCATTTTCGCCATCAACCCGGCGAGCGCGTCCGTGTCGAGCCAGTCGTCGGAATCGACCACTTTGAAATATTTGCCCCGTGCGTTCCGGATCCCCTG
>CACYZS010000230.1 GCA_902778985.1 uncultured Ruminococcus sp. | reverse complement strand
TCCGTCCGTGCGTGATCTTGAAGAACGCGACCTGCAGGATGACCGACGCCCCTCCGAGCACGTAAAGCGCGCCCGCAAACAGGATCAGGAGCGGGTCTCCCGCAAGGAAACTGCAGCCCGCGAGTGCCGCGCCGAAAAAGAGCGAACCCGTGTCGCCCATAAAGACGCGGGCGGGGTGGTAGTTAAAGAGAAGGAACCCCGCCGCGCCACCGAAGATCAAGCCGGAGAAGAGCGAGAGCGTCTCGGAGAGCAGACCCGCGCCGACCAGCCCGAAGAACCCGGCGAGGATCGCCGCGTCAGAAGAGGCAAGTCCGTCAATCCCGTCGGTGAGATTGGCGCAGTTGACGATCCCGACGAGCAGAAAGGTCGAGAAGAGCCAGAACAGAAGATCCGAGCGAAGGAACGTCGGGAGGCGGGACAGATCGGGACGGAAGCCGAAGATCGCAAGCAGCGAAAGGTACGCTGCCGCCGCGACCGATTGCAGAAGCAGTTTCTGTTTCGGCGTCAGTCCGTCGTTTCGCTTGTGGCGGAACTTTGCCAAATCGTCCACGACCCCGATCCCGGCGTTCAGAGCGGAATAGAGGAAGGTCAGAAGAAGGAACGTGACCGATCGGCTCGTCGTGTAGTGCCTGAGAATGACGCATCCGACCGACGCCAAGAGCAGGATCGGCAACACGAAGCAAAGACCGCCCATCGTGGGCGTCCCTTCCTTTTTCATGTGCCAGCGAGGCCCGATTGCGAGGATCTTTTGCCCCATTTTCTTTTCGATCAGGACGGGGATCAGGAGTTTTCCGGTCAGCGCCGTGCAAAGGAAGCAGATCACGGCGGAAAAAAGGAACCAGAGTCCGACGTTCATTCTTTTTCGGTCGCCCTCGGGCGACGATCCTTTCCGCGGTCAAACGTCCGCTTGTTTGAAAAGAGGAAGAAGGCGTTCGAGCGCCAAGGCGCGCGAACCCTTGATCAATACGACGTCGCCCGGCTGCGTTTGCTTTCTGAGGAACGCGGCGAGGGCGGGCAGTTCGTCTTGAGAGAATGTTTCGACGTTTTGCTTGGACAGTCCCGCCTCGTTCGCCCCGACGCCGTATTCGTGCGCCGTCTCTCCGACACAGATCAGGCGGGAGGGGGAGAGCCCCGCCGCCTGACGGCCGATTGTCCGGTGTTGTTCGACCGCTTGGTCTCCGAGTTCAAGCATATCCCCGAGTACAAGGAACAAGCGATCGCCGCGTTCCGCGTACTCTTTCAGGTCGTCGAGCGCCGTCGCCGTCGGTTCCGGGGACGCGTTGTAGCAGTCGAGGATCAGCGTTACGCCGCCGACCGTCTCACTTTGACGGCGTAGGGGCGGCGAGGGAAGTCGTTCCAGTCCTTTTCGCGTGATGGTACGGTCGACGCCGCACCTTTCGCAGACGGCAAAGCAGAACGCCGCCGCGGTCAGGATCGGCGTGTCCGAGGAGGGAAGGATCACCCGATCAAGCGACCCTTCGGGTCCCGCAAACGATACGAAGGCTTTCCCGTTTTCGCGTGTGACCTCGGTAACCGTATAGGTCCCCGGGACAGTCGGATCGACAGAGACGCCACGGGCGCGGACGGGAAGCGCCATAACTGCCTGTGTCAAAAGCGGATCGCTTGCGGGGTAAAACAATGTCCCGTCGGGTTTCATGCCGTCCGCGATCTCGCATTTCGCTTTCCGGATCGCGTCGACCGAACCCAACCGTCCGACGTGGGCGGAACCGATCGCGGTGACGACCGAAAGATCAGGCTTGGTCAGTCGCGAAAGGCGGGAGATCTCGCCCGGACCGCGCATACCGAGTTCGGCGATCAGATACGTCGTCCCGGGTGCCATAGACAGAAGCGTCAGGGCGACCGCAAGATCGGTGTTCCCGTTTCCATCGGTGCAAACGACGGGGAAGGCGGAAGAAAGAACAGACGTCAGCGCGACGCGCAGCGTGGTCTTGCCGTAACTGCCGGTGATCGCCACGGTTTTGTGCGGGATCCTATCGGCGTAGCGTGAAGCAGCGCGGGAAAGCGTGGACAGCGGGTCCGGAACCGTGAGCACCCGCGGATCAACGTTCGGTTGGTGCGAGAGAACGTAAGCCGCTCCGCGCGCAAACGCCTCTTCGAGATACGCCGCACCGTCTGTTTTTTCGCCAGGGAGCGCAAGGAAGAGATCACCCGGTAAAACTTCCCGCGAATCGCTCGCGATCCCCGTGATCGGCAAAAATGCG
>CACYZS010000229.1 GCA_902778985.1 uncultured Ruminococcus sp. | reverse complement strand
GGACGGAAGAATGACGGGGCGCGGGAACGCCATTATTTAAAAGTGGGGCTCAGTGGGGAAACAAGACGAGAAAACGAGCGAAAAACGGGAAAGAACGATATACAAGTGGGGCTAAATTACATAGCACTAAGTGAAACAGATGAAAAACGAACGGAAAACGGGGATCGGGTGGGGGAAGAGGACGGTCGGACGATTCGAAGGGGCAAGAAAAGGGCGGTGAGAGGGAGCGCGGGTGTCCGGGGAGCGGGCGCACACTTTTTTCTCTCTTTTTTGCGTTCCGCTCTTGCAATTCGTTTTCGGAAATGATATACTAAAAAAGTAATTTTGTGCGCGCGTCCCTGCGCGGAGCGAAAGGAAGCGAAAGAATGAAAACCGGGTTCAACAACGATCTTTACATTCGGTTGCAGTCCAAAAAGATCAAGGATCGGATCGAGCAGTTCCACGGCAAACTCTACCTCGAGTTCGGCGGGAAACTCTTCGACGATTTCCACGCATCGCGTGTTCTGCCCGGCTTCGCTCCCGACGTCAAGGTGCGGATGCTCGCCGAACTGAAGGACGAGGCGGAAGTCGTGATCGCCGTCAGCGCGGCGCACATCGAGGCGAACAAGCGGCGCGCCGACCTCGGGATCACCTACGACGCCGACGTGATGCGGCTGATCGACGCGTTCCGCGGGATCGGGCTCTATATCGGCTCGGTGGTGCTGACGCAGTACAGCGGACAGCGGAGCGCCGACGCCTTCGCCGCGCGGCTCGGGGCGCTGGGGATCAAGGTCTACCGGCACTATCCCATTCCGAACTATCCCGCCGACGTCGAACTCGTCGTTTCGGACGATGGATACGGCAAGAACGATTACATCGAGACCACGCGTCAACTGGTGGTTGTGACCGCGCCGGGGCCCGGCAGCGGCAAGATGGCAACCTGCCTCTCGCAACTCTATCACGAGAACAAGCGGGGGATCAGCGCGGGCTACGCGAAATACGAGACCTTCCCGATCTGGAACCTCCCCCTGAAGCACCCGGTCAATATCGCCTACGAGGCGGCGACCGCCGACCTCGACGACGTGAATATGATCGATCCCTTCCACCTCGAAACCTACGGCGAGACCGCTGTCAACTACAACCGCGACGTCGAGATCTTCCCGGTTCTGAAAGCGATTCTCGAACGCATCTACGGCACCTGCCCCTACAATTCCCCGACCGATATGGGCGTCAATATGGCGGGCTACGCCATCTTCGACGACGAGGCGGTCTCGGAAGCGGCGAAAGAGGAGATCATCCGCCGCGCCTATAAGGCGAGATGCCAGCGCGCCAACGGCCTCGGCTCCGAGAACGAGGTGCGGAAGATCGACGTTTTGATGAAGACGGTCGGCGTCGAACTCGAGAGCCGCAAGTGCGTCGGTCCGGCGCACGCCGTCGCGGAGCGCACCGGCGCCCCCGCCGTGGCGATCGAACTGCCCGACGGACGGATCGTGACCGGTAAGACCTCTTCGCTGCTCGGTTCGGCGTCCGCCGCACTGATCAACGCGATGAAGGTGATGGCGAACATTCCCGACGAGCACAAGATCATCAACACCGAGATCATCGAGGCGGTGCAGAAACTGAAGATCGGGCATATGGGCGCGCACAACCCGCGTATGCACACCGACGAACTTCTGATCGCTCTTTCGATCTGTTCCGCGTCGGATCCCGTCGTCGCGAAGGCGATGCTGGCGCTCGACGATCTGCGTGGCAGCGAGGTCCATTCGACCGTCATTCTGGCGTCGGTCGACGACGGCGTTTTCCGCAAACTCGGCATGAACGTCACCTGCGATCCGGTCTACCAGAGCAAACGGCTCTATCACGTGTAATCACAAGGAAAAATAGCAACCGCCCCGCCGTTTGGCGGGGCGGTGTTTTGTTGTTCTTCAATCCGATTGTCAGCCGAACGTTTCTTCGGCGTAGCGCACCGACGCCATGGCGTCGGGGCAGTAGCGGTCGGCGCCGATCTCGCGGGCGCAGGACTCGGTCAACACCGCGCCGCCGACCATCACGCGGACGCCGGGGGCTTCGGCACGGAGCAGGGCGATGGTGTCGCGCATCGAGGGGACGGTCGTGGTCATCAGGGCGGAGAGCCCGACGAGGGTGACGTTCTCGCGCTTGACGGCGGCGAGCACCTCTTCCGCCGGGACGTCGCGTCCGAGGTCGATCACGCGGAACCCGTAACTGTCGAGCATGACGCGGACGATATTCTTTCCGATGTCGTGGATGTCGCCC
>CACYZS010000228.1 GCA_902778985.1 uncultured Ruminococcus sp. | reverse complement strand
GGCCGCCATTTCGCGGCACAGTTCCTCCATTTGGAACAGGGACGGCGTAATGAGCCCGCTCACCCCGATCAGGGCGGCGGCTTGTATAATCGACACGCCCCCCATCACCCCGAACGAGATCCCCACGGCAAACGCGTCAATACTGGTCGCCACCGCGAGCAGAAAGAGCGAGAGCGCCCCGCCTTTTGCAAGCGCGCCGCCCGTTTCCGCCTTGGCGGGGGTGTCGGGCGCGTGCGCGAGCCCTTCGCGGATCATATTGCTCCCGATCAGGGAGAGGATCAGGCAGGCGAAGATATGGTCGATCCCGTCGACGTACCGCCCGAACCCCGCGCCGAGGAGATACCCGCACACCGGCATCACCGCCTGAAACCCGCCGAACCAGAGCGAAACCGAAAGGTAGTGTTTGGCTGTCGGGCGAAAGAGCGTCAGCCCCCGGCAGACCGATACCGCGAACGCATCCATCGAAAGCCCGACCCCGATTAACCAAATCTCAAAGAATTGCATACTCGTTCCTCCGTTCCATCACGCCGCTTGCGCGCCCGTCGTCCGCCAAGTTGACAAAAAGGCGGTTTTGTGGTATCCTGTAAATGGAAAACGAAAAGGAGAGCCCCGATGCCAAACGCCGAAAAACTCTTGATCCGCCCCGCCGCGGAGCGCGACCTGCCCCGCGTGGGCGACCTGCTTCTGCAGGTAAACGAAGTACACCATAAGATCCGCCCCGACCTGTTCAAAACGAACGCGCGGAAGTATAACGACGACGAACTGCGCGCCATCTTCGGGAACCCCGAAACCCCGGTCTTCGTCTGTGAAGCCGAGGGGGAAGTCTGCGGGTACGCGTTCTGCGTTCTGGTCAACCCCAAAACCGACTGCAACCTCGTCCCGGTCAAAACGCTCTACCTCGACGACCTCTGCGTCGACGAAGCGGCGCGCGGACGCGGGATCGGCACGGCGCTCTATCGGTTCGTGATCGAAACGTCTGGGAAGGCAACGACGCCGCTCTTGCGTTTTATCGCAAGTGCGGAATGAAAGTACAGAAAACCGGAATGGAAACGATCCTGTAAAAACAAACGGCTCCCGCGTTTCGCGGGAGCCGTTTTCTATCCGAGCGCGACGTCGAGGATCATCATAAGGGAAAAACCGACCGAGAAGAAGAGTACGCCGAGATCCGAATGTTCGCCCGCCGACGCCTCGGGGATCAGTTCTTCCACCACGACGTAGATCATCGCGCCGGCGGCGAACGCGAGCAGATAGGGCATCGCGGGGACGAAGGCTTCCGCCATCAGGACTGTCAGGAGACCGAAGATCGGCTCGACCACGCCGGAGAGCACGCCCGATACAAACGAGCGCCCTCGCCTCTTCCCCGCGGCGCAGAGGGGAAGCGAGACGATCGCCCCCTCGGGAAAGTTCTGGATCGCGATGCCGAGCGCGAGGGCGAACGCCCCGCCCGCCGTGATCTCGGGCGAACCGGCAAGCAGCCCGGCGTAGACCACCCCGACCGCCATCCCCTCCGGGATATTGTGGAGCGTGACGGCGAGGACGGTCATGGTCACGCGCGTCAGACGGCTGCGCGGTCCCTCTGCCCGGCTCGCCCCGGCGTGCAGATGCGGGATCAGGCGGTCGAGCAGAAGCAGGAACCCGATCCCGCCCCAGAACCCGACGGCGGCGGGGAGAAACGCGAAGCGCCCGTACGACGTCGCCTGTTCGATCGCGGGCAACAGCAAACTCCAGATCGACGCCGCCACCATCACCCCCGCGGCGAATCCGGTCAGCGCCCGGGAGAGTCCGTGCGAGAGCGAGCCCGAGAGAAAGAATACGCACGCGGCGCCGAGCGACGTGCCGAGAAACGGGAGCAGAAGCCCCGGGAGCGTTTGAACCATTTTGGTTTTCCGTTTGCCTTTCCTTTTTCATTCCGTCATTGTCAGAATATGAAAGGGAAGCCGAACGCGCAACAAAAAAAACGAACGCCGGTTGCCCGACGTTCGTTAACTGTAATGCGGTTTTAGTCGTGTTTACTCTTTGACTTTCGCCGTCACCGTGACGGTAAGATCGCCCGCAACTTTCGTGATGCGGTAGGCGTTTGCAGTTCCGATCTCGTCGGGACCTTTCAGGTTTTTGTAACTCCCCGTGACCGTGATCGTGCCGAGTTCGTATCCCTCGGCAAAGGAAAGCACGAAGTTCACCTGTCCGTCGGACTTGGTCGCCGCCCCGGTCGCCCCGTCTCTTGACGCGGCGGTATTCGTTTCGGTGCCGTTGCTCGTCAGATCCTGCGTGCGGAAGACCGTGACGGTCACAAATTCGTCGGTTGAAAACGTGACGGCGTAACCGTTTGCGCTGTCGTCTTCCGCCGTGTCGATCGCCCGCGAAGTCACCGAAACGGTGAGATCCCCGGCGACTTTGGTGATGCGGTAGCCGTTTTCGGTCCCGGTGTCGCCCGAGCCCTTCAGTTTATTGTATTCGCCCGTGATCGTGATCTCGTCAAGTTCGTATCCCTCGGTAAAGGAAAGTACGAAGTTCACCTGTCCGTCGGTCTTGGTCGGGATCCCGGTGTCCGCGTTGCGCGAGACAGCGCCCTCGGGGGCGGCTCCCTCGCCCGTCAGATCCTGCGTCTCGTAAACTTTGACCGAAACGAACTCGTCGGTCTCAAAGGTGATCGCGTACCCCTCTGGCGCGGCTTCGGTGGAGACGATCGCGGATTCTTCGGTGGTGACGGCGGCGGTGGCTTCGGCGGTCGTGTCGGCGGGTTTGTCGGTCGTGCCGCTCGTCGCGTCGGTGTCGTACTCTACGGTGCAGGCTGCAAACGAGCAGATCAGCACCAGCGTCAGCAGTATACAGAGGATCTTTTTCATTTCGGTTTCTCCTTTTCCGGTCGGTATCTTTTTCGGCGACTCCGGAAAGGGGGGTATCCAAGACGTCGTCCCTTGCTGCAGTCCCGCCCTTTCCTTTGTCTGAGGACAGTATAAACCCGCAAACTGAAAGCCAACTGAAAAAACCGAAAAAAACAAAAAAAGCCCCGGTCGGGTCGTCCGACCGGGGAAAAATCATGTGAGACCGTCGATTTTGCGCATCAGTTCGGGGAAACTCCCGCGCGGGTAGCGCGTGATATCTCTTTCCTTGCGGTTGATCAGACAGTCGGTCAGAAGGAAGACCGGGATCCCGACGCTCTCCGCCGTCATATCCTCCTCTGCGTCATTGCCGACCATCAGGCACTCGGCGGGATCGAGACCGCACGCCGAAAGGATCGCG
>CACYZS010000227.1 GCA_902778985.1 uncultured Ruminococcus sp. | reverse complement strand
AGAACTGCTTGACCGCGCCCGCGATGACGGGTCCGCGCCAGACCACCGGTTCGGTCTCGTCGTTGACCAGCAGGTTCAGCGACATGATCTCGATCCCGGTCTTGCTTCTCGGCGGGAGCATCCCGCCCTCGCAGCCGGTGACGATACCGGGTTTCAACCCGAAGGATTTGGGGATCGAAGGGCCGGTCACGTCGGCGTCGAGGATCGCCGTGACGAGGTCCCGGCGACGCAGGACCGTGGCGAGGGCGCTCGTCACGAGCGACTTCCCCACCCCGCCTTTACCGGAAACGATCCCGATCACGCGGCGGACGTTGCTGCCTTCGTTCTGTTTTTCTTTTTCGATCGCCTGCTGCCTGGAACCGCAGTCCGCGGAACAGGTGGAGCAATCGTGGGTGCATTCTTGTGCCATTTTGCGTTTCGTTCTCCTTTTATTCTCACGTCAGAGCGCGCTGACGGCGATCTTTCCGTCTTTCTCGGACAGGTGGACGCCGACCAGCCCCTTCGCGTAGTTGGCGATGACCTCGTTCGCGATGGGATCCTCGACCTCGGTCTCGATATACCGGCGCATATTGCGCGCGCCGAATTTGAGCGAGAAAGAGTTTTCGGCGATCCGGGCGGGGACGGCGTCGTCCCAGGTCAGGCGGATTCCCTTCTTGTCCAGCACGTCCTTCAGGTCGTTCAGCATGATCGAGGCGATCCTTGTGAAGTCGTCCTTATCGAGCGAACGGAAGGTCACGATCTCATCGATCCGGTTCAAGAATTCGGGGCGCAGGAACGCCGACAGGGCGTTCTCCGTCTTGATCTTCCCCTGCTGCTCCGCGGTCTCGGAGAACCCGACGACCGACGAACTTTTGTCCGAACCGGCGTTGGTGGTCATGATGATCACGGTGTTCTCGAAATTGACCGTGCGTCCCGTCGCGTCGGTCACCCGCCCGTCGTCAAGGATCTGGAGCAGGATGTTCAGAACGTCGGGGTGCGCCTTCTCGATCTCGTCGAACAGCACCACCGAATAGGGGCGGCGGCGGATCTTCTCGGTGAGTTGCCCCGCCTCGTCGAATCCGACGTATCCCGGGGGCGCGCCGATGATCCGGGAGACCGAGTGTTTCTCCATATATTCCGACATATCCAACCGGATCAGCGTGTCGGGCTGCTTGAACAGGTCGGCGGCAAGCACCTTGACCAGTTCGGTCTTCCCGACGCCGGTCGGACCGGCGAAGATCATCGAAACGGGGGAACGGCGCACCGAGACCCCGGCGCGCTTGCGGCGGATCGCCCGCACGACGGCGGAGACCGCCTCGTCCTGCCCGACGATGCGGCGCTTGATCCGCTCTTCGAGTTGGTCGAGTTGCTCGAATTCGGTCTCGCGGATCTCGGTGGCGGGAATGCCCGTCCAGATTTCGATCACGTCGGCAAGATCGTTTTCGGTGACCGTCAGAGCCGCGCAGGCGGCGTCGAGTTCGGTCTTCTTCTCGTTCAGTTGCAGTTCCTGCACGCGCAGGTCGGCGAGTTGCTTGTAGAGTTCCTCGTTCTTGCCTTCCTCGGTCTCGGCGGAGGTCTCGGCTTCGAGCGCCGCCTTCTTCTCTCCGAGGGCGGCAAGTTCCTTTTCGACCTGCTCCCGATCCGACAAAACGTTTGACGAAAGCGCGACGTGCGCCGCCGCCTCGTCGATCAGGTCGATCGCCTTATCGGGCAGGAAACGGTCGGTGATATAGCGTTCCGAGAGCCGCGCCGCGGCCTCGAGCACCGGGTCGGGAATGGTGATGTGATGGTAGTTCTCGTAGTACGCGCGGATCGCGCCGAGCATCTTCACGGTATCCTCGACCGAGGGTTCGCCGACGATCACGGGTTGGAAACGGCGTTCGAGCGCGCTGTCCTTCTCGATATACTTGCGGTATTCCTTCATGGTCGTGGCGCCGATCACCTGGATCTCGCCGCGCGACAGGGCGGGTTTTAAGATGTTCGCGGCGTTCATACTGCCCTCCGCGTCGCCCGCTCCGGCGATGTTGTGCACTTCGTCGATGACGAGGATCACGTTCCCCGCCTCTTTGACCTCGTTGATCTTGTTCTTTGCTTCTTCGAGGTTTTCGAGGTGGAAGAAATCTTCGGCAGTCCAGGTGAATTCGCCGCCATAATCTTCAAGCAAACCAAAGATAGCCTTCGCCATTGACGGAGTGATTTTCAGCTTTTCAACAAAGTCTTCAGGTCTGATCCCGTCGAGCACTTTATGTACGCCATCTTCGACAGTCATCAGGCCGGCATCAACGGCATCATTGAGGAAGTTA
>CACYZS010000226.1 GCA_902778985.1 uncultured Ruminococcus sp. | reverse complement strand
GATGGTGAAATCGGCGAGTTCTTCCGCCGCCTTGCCCATCTCGCTCCGTTTTCCGGGATCGCGGTCGCCACCGCACCCGAACAGCAGCACGATCCGTTCACCCGTGCGGCGGAACGCGCGGACCGAGGTCAGAAGCGAACGGAGCGCCGCCTCGGTGTGCGCGTAGTCGATAAAGACCGAGAACGGGAACTCTCCCGTGTCGATCCGCTCCAGTCTTCCCCTGACCGTCGGGAGACGTGAGAGAGAGCCGATCGCGCTTTGTTTGTCGACGCCGAGACTGATCGCCGCCGTCAGGGCAAGCAGGGAGTTCTCGACCGTAAAGGAACCGGGGATCGGTATCGAGACGGGAAAAGCGCCTTCACGCGTCATGTAGACGTAGGAAACCCCGTCTGCGCCGTGCAAAACCGTTTTGGTCGCCCGTGCGTCACAGTCAGGAAGGACGCCGCAGACGATCCGACGGCAGGAAAGACCGTCGAGCAACAGATCCGACCACGGGGAGTTCCCGTTGACGATCGCGGTTCCGGTCTGTTTGAACAGGATCTTTTTCGCCTGCAGATAGTCGTTCATGGTCTTGTGGTGATCGAGATGCTCGGGAGATAGGTTTGTAAAGATCGCGTGGGAGAAAGAGAGCGGCGCGACGCGGGACGCGGCAAGGGATTGCGAGGACACCTCGATCACGACGTGCGTGATCCCGCTCTCCGCCATTGCCGCGAGCAGAGGATAGAGCGTTAGGGTGGGCGGCGTGGTCATGGTCGCCGCGTCGCCCGCGCGGAACCCGTCGAAGGCGGTCTCGTGTCCCATCAAACCGCGGTATCCGGTGGTTCCGATCAAGCCGCACCTGATTCCCGCGTCCGATAAAATCTCCCACAGCATGGTCGAAACGCTGGTTTTTCCGTTGGTACCGGTCACACCGATCAAGGTCAGACGATCCCCGGGAGAGCCGTAAAAGCGATTGACTGCGAACGCCTCGGCGCGGCGGGTATTTGCGACTTTGATCACGGGGATCCCGACCGTTTCAATCTGCTTTTCCTTTGCAACGACGGCGGCGGCACATCCCGCGTCGGCAAGGGTCGGGAGATACGCGTGTGAATCGTATCGCGAGCCCGCGTGGCAGAAGAACAGGCAGCCCGGCGTGATCTTCCGCCCGTCGTTTTCGATCGCGTTTATTTCAATGCCGTCCGGGATCGGTTCGCAGTTATATTCACCCGGAAGGATCAGTCGGTTCAGTTCCATATACGCTCCTTTTTCAGTCGTCTTGATCGGGATAGAGGACCGTGATGCGAAGAATGGACCCCGCGGGTACCGTTTCACCGGGCGGGATCGACTGCGCCGTGACAGACGCGTCGGCGTGCCCGAGCGGATCGCCGATCCCGAAGAACTCGACGTTCAGCCCTGCGGAGAGGATCGCCGCGTTGGCTTCCTTCGGCGTCAACCCCGTGACGCGCGGGACCTTGACCGTTTCTTTCTCCCCCCCTTCGGTGTAGAGCAGGACGGTTCCGTTCGATGGATCGAGCAGCGTCCCGGCTTCGGGAAACTGACCGATCACGTTTACGCCGTCCCCGATCACACGGACGCTCAGGGCGTTGGCTTTCGCCGCGGCGCGCGCCTGGGGGACCGTAAGGGAGACGTACCGGTCGACCTCGACAGGTTTATCCGCCGGTTTGCCGTCGGTCTTCGCTTCCAGGTACGGCAGAATCGACGTCAGAAGCGAGGAAATGTAGGGTGCGGCGACGATCGCGCCGTATTTTGCCGTCTGCGGCTCGTCTGCGACGATGATCGCCGCGATCTCGGGTTCGTCGGACGGTGCGAACGCCACGCAGGAGCCGACGCGCAGATAGGAGTTTCCGTTTGCGTCGAGGATGTCGAATTTCTGACTGGTTCCGGTCTTCGCCGCGACCTTATACCCCTTGACGTAGGCGTTTCGCGCGCCTCCTGTCCCCGAAACCCCCTCCTCGAGAATAGCGGAGACGGTCTTCGCCGCGTTCTCGCCGACGACCTGCCGTCGGATCTCGGGCTCGTGGTCGAAGACCACCTTTCCGTCGGGATCGATTATCCGTTCGACAAGATACGGGGTTACAAGGTTGCCGTCGTTTGCGACCGCCGCAATCGCGCTCAGTTGTCCGATGATCGATACTTTGAATCGCTGACCGAAGGACGCGGTCGCGAGTTCGGTCGTGCCGATCGCATCTTTCTTGTGGAAGAGTCCTGTCACCTGCATCAGGGTCGGGTTGCAGGACTGCTGTAACCCGTACGCGAAGGTGAACCCGTGCCCGTGTCCGCCGTGTTTGTGGCAGGAGATCGAGTATCCACCGATCTGCAGCGCGCCGGTGCAGTCGAATTTGTCGGTCGGGGTCACCACGCCGAGATCGAGCGCGGTCGCCGCCGTCACGATCTTGAAGGTCGAACCCGGTTCGTACAGTTCGCTGGTTGCTTTGTTCCGCCACATGGTATAGAGCAGTTCGCTTTTCAGTTTCGCGTACTCCTCGCCTCCCTTCTCGTAACCCGACGCGTTCAGTTTGTCAAGAGAGAGGTCGTCGAGTGTGAAAGGATCATTGCAGTCGAAGGGGGAAGAGGTCGCCATCGCGAGGATCGCTCCGGTCTTCACGTTTATCACGATCCCGCACACCCGGTTTTGTACGTCGAAGGTCGCCCGGATCTCCTCGAGCAGCGTTTCGAGCCGGGTTTCAATGTAGGGGTCGAGCGTGGTTTCGATGCTGTTGCCCGGGATCGGTTCGCGGTAGGCGACGCCGATATCCGCAAGTTCCCGTCCGGTCGCGTCCTTGGCGTGCAGAAACGCGCCCTTCTCGCCCGACAACACTTCGTCGTAAGCGTATTCGAGCCCGAACAGCCCTTGCTGATCCGCCCCGGTAAAACCGATCGTATGCGCGGCGAAGGAGCCGAGGGGATAGTAGCGGACCGCCGACGGATCGGCGTGAACCATCTTTTCGAGTTTGTTTTGGGATACGAACGCGATCACGCGCTTGAATTCGTCCTCTCCGACGTTCTTTTTTACGGTCTGGTCGATCGTTCCGGTTTTCTTCGCACGGGCGAGAATGACGGCTCGGTCGACGCCGAGAAGAGAGGAAAGACCGTTCGCGATGGTCTCGGCGTGGTCGACGCCGTCGCGTTCGCTCTCCTCGCGGATGTCGACCGGGGAAAGATAGATCCGCCAGACCGTCCTGTCGCACGCGAGAACCGTTCCGTCCGAGGCGTAAATCGTCCCGCGGGGCGCTGCAAGCGGGGAAGCGGTGCGCACCTGTTCCTCGACCATTTGCGAATAACGGGAATGTCCGAACACCTGCATCCCGAAGATTCGGACGAGAAGAAAACCTCCGAAACAAAGAAAAGCCGAGAAGAACGCGATCACGCGTCTTCTCGCCGCGGGGTAACAAAGACGAAGGTTCCGGTCTCTATGCTCCATACCATTCTCCGAAAAACAGAATAAAAGCGGCCGTCAGACGGTCGCTTTCATTGTATTCGGTTGTAAGTCTGGATTATTCCATCGTGGTGTCGATCTGCTGCCCCTGCGGGAAAACGATCTGCACGGCGGACGGATCGGTGACCGTGTTGATGGAGATCGCGGCGTTCTCGCC
>CACYZS010000225.1 GCA_902778985.1 uncultured Ruminococcus sp. | reverse complement strand
AGATGGAAGCGCAGTAATGCGTGCAGTTGAGCGATACTAATCGACCGAGTGCTTGAACTGCTTCGTCAGTTCAGGTTTCGCAAACACTACGAGTTTCATCTTTCCTTTATTCGGTTTTTCAATGGACAATCGACCGGAACACGGTTGAAAAACAGGCAGGACGATATCTGTCCTGCCTTTTCGGATTAAATAGGACGAAACGCAAAAAAGGGAAGGAAAGGAGGGATCGCCGTGGATCTGAACGCGATCACGCTGAAGCCGTTCGACCGCGATCGGCTTGAAAACGGACGCCGCGAAGCAAACGCGCTGCGCCGGACGCTGGGCGATCTTGCCACGAGCGTCGACCACGTCGGCGGGACGGCTCTCCGCTTCGTTCCCTCGTCCCCGACGCTCGATTTCGTCGTCGCCTGCCCGTCCGATATCGCCATATCCGAGGCGGCGCGTCTGCTCCGTTCCGAAGGCTACGTCCCCGCGTCGGAAAGTGGGTTTACCGGGGGGTTTGACCTCTCGGAGCACGATCTTCTCCTGTTTTGCCCCGCGCAGAACGGGGGTGCGCCGCTCCGTTCGGTGCGCCTGACCGTGGCGGGCAGCCGGACGTGGGAGGACTGCGTTTCGCTTCGCGCCTATCTGTTCGGGCGTCCCGACGTTTCGCGCGAATACGCCGCTCTGAAAGAGAAACTCGCGGCGGATCACCCCGGCGACCGCGCCGCCTACGAGCGCGGAAAAGACGAATGGATCAAAGGCGCCCTGCCGATCGCGCGGCATTGGAGCCGCCTCGGCAAGACGGTCACGGTGATCGTCGACCGCCCGATGGGCTCGACGCACCCCGATCGCCCCGACCTCGTCTATCCGATCAACTGCGGCTACCCGAAGGATCTTTCGATCCCCGGGGAAGAGCGGCTCGGCGTGTACGTACTCGGCGTGTCCCACCCGGTCAGCGTCTTCACCGGGCGCGTGATCGCTCTCCTGTTCCGCGAGAACGGCGAGGGCGTCCGTTGGGTGGTCGCACCGCAGGGGCGCGAATACGATCAGGCGCGCATCTTTTCCGAGGTGTGGTTCCGCGAGCGCGATTTCAAATCGACGATGGAACACCTCTTCCACCGCTCCGTCGGTATGGTCGTGTACCGCAATACCGCCTCGGGCTACCGGTTCCTGCTTCTCCGCGAGAGCCGCTCGCAGGGGTGGAGCATCCCGAAAGGGCACATGGAACACGGCGAGACCGAACTGCAGACCGCGATCCGCGAGGTGCACGAGGAGACCGGGCTTGACTGCACCCCCGTCCCGGGTTTCCGGCGCGAGGTCACCTATCCCATCCCCCCGATCTACAAGAAAACGCTGGTCGCGTTCCTGGCTCCGACCGACCGCAATCCCACCGTTCAGCCCGAGGAGATCAGCGGTTATCGCTGGGTATCGCGCGGGGAAGCGAACCGGATGCTCGGCGGTCGCCGGATCGTCGATCTGATCAACGCCGCCGCGGACTTTCTCGACAAAAAGAACTGATCTTTCCGCCGCCTGCGCCCAAAGCGCAGGCGGTTTGCTCTGTCGCGCCGCGCAGGGATAAAGGGGCGGCATACCGGGTGCGCCGAAGACGACGCGTATCGCTTTCACGCCCGAAGGGCGTCTCTCCTCCCGTTTTCGGTCGAAAGAAACCTGTTGCAATTCCGCGCGCGATATGATATAATAGGGACGTTCAAGACGTATTACGAACAACGCAAAGGAGAAAAACCGATGGCAGAATTCCGTAAGATCCCCGTTTCCGATTTTGAGTGTGCCCCGATCCGCATGATCGCGAAGGATTGGCTGCTTTTCACGGCGTCCAAACCCGACGGCACCTTCAACCCCATGACCGTCAGTTGGGGCGGTATCGGCGAACTGTGGGGCAAGAACGTGGCGTTCGTTTTCGTCCGTCCGCAGCGTTACACGCACGAGTTCACCGAGGCGGGTGATACGGCGACGCTCACCTGGTTTGAGGAAAAATACCGCGAGACGCTCGCTTTCTGCGGGGCGAAGAGCGGGCGCGACGTCGACAAGGTCGCCGAAAGCGGACTGACCCCGCAGAACGACGGCGACAACGCGATCTACTACAGCGAGGCGAAAGTGGTCTTCAAACTGAAGAAACTGTACGCGAACAAGAAGGCGTTCGCGCCGAAGAACGTGACCGATCCGTCGCTCTTCGACTTCCATTATAAGAAAAAGGACTATCACACGATGTACGTCTACGAGATCCTGGAGATCCTCGACCGGGATTGACGCGTACCCGAGGGCAGGGAAATGGCAAAGAAACCCGACGCG
>CACYZS010000224.1 GCA_902778985.1 uncultured Ruminococcus sp. | reverse complement strand
GCCCGACGAGGCGTTCTCGGGCGAGTACGGGATCAAACTGAACTACACCGTTTTCGCTTCCGATCCCGCTTTCGCCGCCTTCCCCGAGGGGACGGTGATCGCGATCCGGAACGGCGTCTCGGCGCTCACGCTCTTTCAGCGCGACAAGGCGCTCGAGAACCGGGCAAGGTACGAGGCGCTGCTGAAACGGTGGCTCGCGATCGAATAATACGCAAACCGATACGAACCGTCCCGACGTTGGTCGGGACGGTTTTTTTATTTGCCTTTCTTCACGCCGCAAATCTTTCGGAGAAGCGGACGCAGAACACGCGGCGGGCGGACGAGCAGTATCTTCATACGTTGGTGTTTCCGCGGGGGCGGAAACGCTCCTTTCTTACGGTCGGTCATTTGCGGAGCAGGGCGGCGACGGCGGCGGCGAGGATCCCGATCGCGAGCAGAACGGTCAGGGCGACCGGCGGCAAAAACCGCGTGAGCAGGATCCCCAGGGCAAACGCGAGCGTGGCGACCGTCGCCGTCGGGACGGATCTTTTACAGCATTTCATAGCGCACCTTCTTCCCGTTTACAGGATATGCGGGACCGGGCGGAGACGTGAAAGCGCGGCGGCTTTTCCTTTTTATCGTACGCGCGTGAGCGCGGACGGTTTCACGACGCAAGCGTTCGCTTGCGGCATCTCGCGTTGTGCGGAGTGCAACGTATCGCGCTGATGCCGAAGGCGGAGGCATATCGCGTTTTCGCGTCCGCGAAAACATCTCGCTTTTTTGTCCCAACCCCCTTGACAAATCCTTTCCGGCGTGCTATACTACGTTCGGTGATATCAAAACGATATCAAATTGAAACAGGCACAAGAAAGGAAATCAAATCATGGAAGAAAAGGTCATCAAGGGAAAAAAGAACGGTTTTTTGGTGCTGATCGTGACGATCCTGATTCTCGTCGCGGCGTTTGCAGCCATGATGTACTGTGGCGTGAACGGGACCGACGACGCGCCCGCCTACCCCGTGTTGTTCGGCGTCTCGCTCGTCTTGCTCTGCATCGGCTGGTTCCCGCTGCTCGGGCTCCGCGTTCTGAAACCGCAGGAAGCGCTGGTGCTTACTCTGTTCGGTAAGTACTACGGCACGCTGAAGGGCGACGGCTTCTTCTGGGTGAACCCCTTCTGCTCGTCGGTCAACCCCGCCGCCAAGACCAAACTGAACCAGAGCGGCGACGTCACGACGCAGATCACCCCCGCCGAACGGCAGGCGGCGAACCAGAAGAACGCGGCGGCGATCACCAACCGCATCTCGCTGAAGATCATGACGCTCAGCAACAACCGGCAGAAGATCAACGACTGCCTCGGCAACCCGGTCGAGATCGGGATCGCCGTGACCTGGCGCGTCGTCGACACCGCGAAGGCGGTCTTCAACGTCGACAACTACAAGGAATACCTCTCGCTCCAGTGCGACAGCGCCCTGCGCAATATCGTCCGGCTCTATCCTTACGACGTCGCTCCGAACGTCGACACGACGGGCGACGGGATCGCCGACGAGGGCAGCCTGCGCGGTTCGAGCGAAGTGGTCGCGCTCCGTATCCGCGACGAGATCCAGTCGAAGGTGAACGAGGCGGGGCTTGAGATCGTCGAGGCGCGGATCACCTACCTCGCCTACGCGCCCGAGATCGCCGCCGTCATGCTCCAGAGACAGCAGGCGTCCGCCATCATCGACGCGCGCAAGATGATCGTCGACGGCGCGGTCGGCATGGTCGAAATGGCGCTCGAACGGCTCGCCGAAAAGGGAACCGTCAACCTTGACGAGGAACGCAAAGCGACGATGGTCTCGAACCTCTTGGTCGTTCTCTGCGGCAACCACGACGCTCAACCCGTCGTCAACTCCGGGAGCCTCTACTGATGGAGCCCGAGGGCAAGAAACAGATCCCGCTCCGTCTCTCGGCGAAACTCTACGCTGATCTTTCGCAGTGGGCGGCGGACGACTTCCGCTCGCTGAACGGGCAGATCGAGTACCTTCTGACCGAATGCGTCCGCCGCCGCAAGAAGGCGGCGGAGCAAACGGAGCCGGACGAAAAACCGTAAACGCAAAGCGGCTGCCCCCGGGCAGCCGCTTTGATTATCTTTCGGGCAAATCGATTGGCGCATATCCAAAGCGAAAAGGAATATTATTGACATTCACGGGCAAATATGATATACTTTTTGCATAAAAAGCGGTTGAAAATGAATGAAACCGCACGCGTTTTTACGGAGGCATATACGGCTATGGTTCGCGGACTTTTTCGGTTGGTCGCGCTGGTTCTGGTACTCGGGATCGTCGC
>CACYZS010000223.1 GCA_902778985.1 uncultured Ruminococcus sp. | reverse complement strand
TGGAAGCCCTGCGGACGGAATAAACCGAGAGCGGAACCGCAAAAAAGAGACCGGCGCGGAAACTGACGCAAGCGAGACTGAGGCTGAGGAGCCGGACGTTTTTCCGACGGGCGATAATATAGAAATAGGCATCTTCTGGGAGCCGCCGCACGATTTTACGACGGATGAGCAGTACGACTGGATACGCGACGCGAACGTCACGTTTGGCAGCGGAACCGGTAACGACAGTGATCTTGACCGTGCATTGGTGGGACTTGGACAAGCGCCGAAAAAAGGCGTCGTCGTCAACGTCTCCACGCAGTCGCAGTTGACGGTAGCGGCGCAAAACGCGAACGCAAACAAAGATCTCTCTAAAAAACTCAAAATCAATCTGACGGAAGACCTGACGTTGAACAACTGGTCGCCTGCTGATTTCTACGGCTCCTTCGACGGACAGGGACATACCCTTTACAACCTGACAGCCGATAGTTTCCTCTGGCCGATGTACGGCGCGACCTTTGAGAACTTTACCGTTTCGAACAAGACGGCAGCGGACGGATCGGATATGACGCTTACTGGAACGAAATCCGTTTTCGGAAGCATCGGGAACGGAGACTGCCCTGCCGGCAATACCGTTACCGTTCGCAACGTTCACAACGAGCGGAACGTATCCATGAGCAAAGACGATTATCTCGGCGCGTTTTTCCGCAATCTGGCTCCGGCGGGAACCGTCGTGATCGAGAATTGCACCAACAGCGGCTCCTATAATCAAGGCAGCAAGACCTGTACCCTCGGCGGCTTTGTGGGAAAGATAGACGCTAACTCGGTCGGATCGGTCGGATCGATCATGCTCGTGAACTGCTTCAACAGCGGCGATATTACCGCCGCTACGGCGGGCGGCTTGATCGGCGACGCGGGCAGCAGCGCCTGCAAGATCACGCTCGTCGGGTGCGGCGTTCATGACTGCACGGTCGGCGCGAACGCGGGGAGCGGCTCCGCGGCGTCGCTCGTCGGGACCTGTTCCCCCGGAGCGCTCACAACCTACGTTTTGAACGCTTACAGTTGTTCCGCCGTCAACGTCAACGTCGTCGCCGCGACCGCGCGCCAACTCATCGGCGTCGCGAGCGCCAACGAGAGCACGAGACCGAGCGCCTGCAACTGTGAAGTGACGGGCGTTCAAAAGAACGGTTCCGCCGCGTGGGACGGAAACGCGAACAAAGATCTCAATCTCGTCGGGGAGAGCGGCGAAGGCGCTCTGCTCCGGACCGTGAACTTCCACGCGGACGGATATGCGCCCGACTTTATAGACTCCAACAACGACGACGCGACGGCGGAGATCCTCGGCGATTCTTCCGTGCGCCTCACTGTGAAAAACGAGGGCAACAAGCGCGCCATGTGGGGCGACTATCTGATCGAACCGCTGCCGCTTTTCGACGGCGTCCGGTACACTTTCGTTTTCGACCTGACCTTCGGATGCGGAAACGTCGCCTTCGGTATCCAGACGGACGGCAACGTCTCTCTCTTGCTCGACGGGGACGGCAACGTCTATTGGTACTCCTGGAACACCAAACGGATCGGCGCTTCGCAAAAAGTGAGCGAAAACTGGGCGAACTGCACCGACGTTGACAAAACCGCGAAACAAACCTTTGCCGTAACGATGAATTACGACACGAAGACGCTCGGGCTTTACGTGAAGCAATCGAACGGTTCGTTCGGCTTCGTCAGATCGATTCGGTACGAAAACACTACCTGGAACAGCACCCGCGTCAGAACCCAATTCTACGTGAGAACGATCGACACGAACCAGACGCCCGACGCGACCTACACCGCGACGGTCGAGAACCTGAAGATCTACAAAGGTCTGACGTACGCGAAACGCTTCGTGCTGGACACCGTAGCGGGCGCGGCGGTGCGGCTTGACGTCCCGACGGGGCTTCGCTTCACGGGCAATATCGGCAAGGACTACCTCGACGGGCTGAAAGCCGAGTACGGCGCGGGGAACGTCAAGATCGGTATGCTGATCACCCCGACCGATTACCTGACCGACAACTCCCTCGCCTTCACCAAAGAGGCGCTCGACGGCTGCGGCGCGCTTCCCGAGGGCAAGAAGTATCGCAAGATCGAAGCGGCTACCATTCTCGAAACCGAAGACGGGGCGGCGTACAAGATCAACTGCGTGCTCTCAAACGTATTGGAAGCCAACTACGGTTCCATCCCCGGTTACCTTGAGGAGACCATGGGCATCATGGACGACGATCTGGACGTCCTAAGGCGCAGATATTTGCAGGATTAAATATTTTTTCGTACATTTGCCCGCTTTTTTCCCGGACGCGCGCGTAAGCGTGCCATGGCAAAAGCTCAAAAAATAATGTTTAACTACTAGTTT
>CACYZS010000222.1 GCA_902778985.1 uncultured Ruminococcus sp. | reverse complement strand
GGCGTGTTCGCCTGCGGGAACGTCCTGCACGTGCACGACCTGGTCGACTTCGTGTCGGAAGAGGGTGAGATCGCGGGCAACGCCGCCGCGGATTACCTTGCAAATAAAGAAAAAATCGAGACCGCCCCCGTGGCGAAGATCGTGGCGAAGGACGGCGTGCGCTACACCGTTCCGGAACTGATCGGGGGAGGAGAAACCGAGAAGGTCACTATCTTCTTCCGCGTGTCCGACAGTTTCCGCGACGCTACCCTGGTCGCCGAGAACGGCGACGGCGTGATCCTCTCCCGGAAGGTGCGCCGGATGGTGCCGGGCGAGATGCAGCGGGTGGATCTGCCGCGCGAGAAACTGGTCGGGACGGTCACGCTCTCGGTCGCGCCGAAGGCGTAACTTCCCCGCTCCCTGCCCTGCCCCGTTTGCAGGAATTGTCGAATTCAGTTTGACGAAAGGAAACGCGCCCGCCGGGCGTAGGTTTTGAAAAATGGAAAATACCGAAACAATCCGTCGTTTCCCCTGTACGGTCTGCCCGATGGGGTGTGAACTCACGGTCGACTGCGAGACCCTTACCGTTACGGGCAACGGCTGCCCCCGCGGCGCCGCCTACGGCGTGGCGGAAGTGACGCACCCGACGCGCACGCTGACCACTACGGTCGCTCTGCGCGGCTCGGATCGCGTGATCGCCGTCCGTACCGATAAGCCCATCCCGAAGGAACTGCTCCTGCCCGCTATGGAGTTCGTCCGCGCCTACGTCGCGCCCGAAAACGCCAAGCCCGGCACCGTCCTCGTCGAAGGCTTCATGGGCACCGACGCCAACCTCGTCGTGACCGGAAAGTAAGACGGGGGGACGTCCACTTTCTTGAAAGAAAGTGGAGCAAAGAACTTCAATAAAGGAATGAAGTCAGCGCAACCCGTGCCTCGTTGCGCGGTTTCAAAAACAGAACGGAGAGAAAAAACCTCGCCGTTCTGTTTTTTTATATATTTTTGTCGTATTCCGTAACCAAAGCATACGAAAAGTTGCTATAATAGATGCAGGGGCACAAGCCCCGAACGGGAAGGAGAAAGCATTTGGAAGACAGTCAAATCGTGGATCTGTATCTGGGACGCGACGAAACCGCCCTGACAGAGACGGCTCAAAAATACGGTTCCCTTCTACGTTCCGTCTCCCGACGGATCACAGAAGACGAAACGATCGCCGAGGAATGTGAAAACGACACCTATCTCGAAGCGTGGAACACCATTCCGCCGCACGAACCGCGCTCCTACTTATCGGCGTATCTAACGCGCATCGTGCGTTCGCTTTCGATCAACCGTTGCGTTGAGAAGAACCGCTTGAAGCGGAAAACGACGCTCTGTGTTCTCTCGGACGAATTGGAAGAGTGCCTTGCGTCGGGGGACAACGTCGCGGAGCAACTGGAAGGCAAGGAACTTGCGGAAACGATCAACCGCTTTTTGCGAGAGCAACCGACGGAAAAACGGATCATCTTTCTGCACCGTTATTACTTTTGCGAGGATATCCGGTCGATCGCGTCCCGTTTTGATACGACGGGCGGAAAAATCAAACTCGTCCTGTTTCGTATGCGAAAAGATCTTCATGAATATCTCAAAAAGGAGGGATATCAGGTATGACCGGAACAGAACTGCTGGAACGGATCGGGTACGTGGATCCCGACCTGATCCAAGAGGCAGAACGCGCGCTTTCCAAAAAAGGAAAAGGAATGCTCCGCAGACAGATCATCGCCGCAATCACGGCGGCTTGCCTGATCCTTTTAGCGGGTGTCGGCGCTGCTTTCGGATTGCTGTCAAGAACGAACGTCACAGCCCCGTCGGGGTGCCTGATGATCGGTTCCCCCATCAACTCGCGCTCGCCCAACTATTATTCAAAAGTCAATCAACACTCCAGCGTCAAGGCACTGGAAGCGTGGTCGAAGAACGGAGCAGACGGGGATCCGACGATCCGGATCTCGGGAAGCGGAACGTTGCGGTTCGGGATCGAGTTTGTCGTGACGTTCGACTCCGCGATTGCCTCCGACATTCCGGAGGAAGAACGAGCGTTGATCGCGGCGTTCATCGGCTGGACGCAATCCCCGGACTATGAGCGGACGTACGAATGCTATCAGCAGGAATTCGTCCAAAAGGAAGTCCTTGACAAAATCGAGCGGAGGGGCGGCGATTACGAGGAAATGCTTCAAATTGCCGCAAATATCTACGAAACGACGTTGCCATTTGATTCAACGGAAGTGGTTTTTCGGGTGATGGGATACGCTTCGGACGAGTCCGACTCCGCCGTGCAGCGTAACCGCTCGTTTTTTTGTGCTTTACGCTCGCGGACGAACCCGTAACGACTTACGACGGAGTGCTCCGGACCGATCCGAGCGACCCCGTGATCCCCGACCGAAGCCAACTCTATCTTTATCGGTACGACGGAATCTGGTACTACGATAACCGAACGCTCAGCGACAGTCTGCTGGATCTGACACTATCGAATTATACCAATCAGTATTTTTCGACCGCGGAACGCGAAGGCGACGTCGTCTGGGTCAACGGCTCCTACTGTCGCGTGGCGACAGGGACCGAAGACGTCGTGCTCCACGTGAACGCCCCGTCGCTGCTGGCAGGGATCGCGGCGGGAGACCGGATCGGCTACACGTATTTCACCAACGTCGCAATTGAGGGTACCCTGCTGATCGAGGAGTGCGATCAAGTTACCGTCACCAACGCCTCTGTGATCGAAAAACGCTGAGAACGACAAGAACCGCCCGCGTCGGAATACCGACGCGGGCGGCACGTTCCTTTCGCACGGTCCGGATAACGAACGCAGTCGCGTTTTTGGACCGCGCAACGAGGTGCGAGTTGCGCTAACTTCATTATCCCATAATGAAGTTCTTTGCCCGACTTTCTTCCAAGAAAGTCGGAAAGAAAACCGTTTTGAGCGTCCGTGGAAGCGG
>CACYZS010000221.1 GCA_902778985.1 uncultured Ruminococcus sp. | reverse complement strand
TGCTGAAAAAGCGCAAACGCGTGATCATCTGCTCGGTCTCGGCGACCCTGACGCTCGCCGCGTTCCTGGTCCTCGCGCTTCCGGTCAAGAGTTCCGGGCACGTCGTTCTTTGTTCCGACGGGAGCGACAACGACGCGATCCTGCTCCGTTCGGGTACGCACGCCGCGTGCGTCGACCTCGGCAACCCCGACGGCGTTCTGCCGCTGCTTGAAAAGGAGTTGAAGCGCGACCGGATCGGCGAACTCGACCGCTACGTCTTCTCGGGTTACGGGGAGGGCGCCGCCGAACGTTTCTCTGCCGTCCTGTCCTCGGTCTACGTCCGGCAGGTCGTTCTGACGCCCCCGGGCGGCGCGGAGACGGACGAATACGCCGCCCTCGTTTCCCTGCTGGATACGGTCTCGGTCGAGTATACGACCGTCCCGGACGAATTCGCGGTACTCGGGTACTCGCTCGTCTTCACCAAGTACGAACCGTCCGCAGGTTCGACGACCGTCCCCCTGACCCTCACGCTGGACGCGGGAAACGAACGGCTCTTCTATCTCGGAAATACCGTCCCGATCCCCGCCTCCGGCATCCCTTTGCCCGACCGAACGACCGTTCTGTTCCTCGGTGCGCACGGGGAAACGCGCTTCGTATCTTTTCGTATGGACCTGCCCGACACGGTCAAGACCCTTTTCACCGATTCCGAGTTCTACACGACCTGCGAATTCACCGGCGGCGCCGCCGACCTGCGCCGGATCTTCCAATCCCGCCTGATCCCCGACGGTTTTCGGCCGTAAAAAGAAATCCCCGCCCGAAACCGGGCGGGGATTATTATTTCATTTCGGCAGATCAGACGATCCCCTGAGCCATCATGGCTTCGGCGACCTTCTCGAAACCGAAGATGTTCGCGCCGACGACGAAGTTGCCGGGCTTGCCGTACTTCTCGGCGGTGGCGTCGATATTGTGGAAGATACCGACCATGATCGACTTCAGTTTGGCGTCGACTTCCTCGAACGACCAGAAGAGCCGCTGGCTCGACTGCGCCATTTCGAGCGCGCTGGTGGCAACGCCGCCGGCGTTCGCCGCTTTGCCGGGGGCAAAGAGAACGCCGTTCGCGAGGAAATACTCGGTCGCGTCAAGGGTGGTCGGCATATTCGCGCCTTCACCGACGGCGAACACACCGTTCTTGACCAGCGCCTTCGCGCTCTCGAGGTTCAGTTCGTTCTGGGTCGCGCAAGGAAGCGCAACGTCGCACTTGACGGTCCAGATGCCCGAGCAGCCCTCGTGGTATTCGGAACCGGGAACTCTCGCAGCGTACTCCTTGATACGGGCACGCTCGACCTCTTTGATCTGCTTGATCACGTCGAGGTTGACGCCGTTCTTGTCGTAGATGTAGCCGTTGGAGTCGCACATCGCAACGACCTTCGCGCCGAGGGTGGTCGCCTTCTGCGCCGCGTAGATCGCGACGTTGCCGGCACCCGAGACCACGACGGTCTTGCCGTTCAGGGTCTTGCCGCGGCTCTTCAGCATTTCCTCGGTCAGGTAGACGAGACCGAAACCGGTCGCTTCTTTTCTCGCGAGCGAACCGCCGTAGGTCAGTCCGCGCCCGGTAAGAACGCCGACGTGCTCGTTGCGGATCCGCTTATACTGCCCGAACAGGAAACCGATCTCGCGGGCGCCGACGCCGATGTCCCCGGCGGGAACGTCGGTATCCTGTCCGATGTGACGGTAGAGTTCGGTCATGAAACTCTGGCAGAAACTCATGATCTCGTTGTCGGATTTACCCTTGGGGTCGAAGTCCGAGCCGCCCTTACCGCCGCCGATCGGGGTTCCGGTCAGCGAGTTCTTCAGGATCTGTTCGAGACCGAGGAACTTCAAAATCGAGAGGTTGACGGACGGATGGAAACGGAGACCTCCCTTGTAAGGACCGATCGCGCTGTTGTATTCGACGCGGTAACCCTTATTGACGTGCGTGACGCCATTGTCGTCCACCCACGGAACGCGGAACATGATGGTCCGCTCGGGCTCCAGAAACCGCTCAAGCAGCCCCGCCTTCTGATACTCGGGATGCTTCTCGAACACCGGAGCGATCGACGCAAGGATCTCGGTCGCTGCCTGATGGAATTCGGGCTCGCCGGGATTCTTCTTTTTCAGTTCTTCCAGAACTTGTTCAACGTAAGACATTGTGTTTCCCCCACTTTCAAAAAATATGAAATAATTTTAGCACATCATTTTCGGATTTTCAAGAGGGAAAGTGAATGTTTTTTCGGTTTTTTCATCATTTTTCTTTGATTTGCGAATAAAAACACGCGCGATATGAAAGAAACGGGGTTCCGTCCTTCATTTAGCGTTCGCGCGAGCGGATGCGCTCCCATTCGCCGAGCCCGCCCGAGACCGCCGTCCCTTCGTCAGGCGGTACTTCTTGCTCTTCCCCGATCAGCACGTCGTAGTCGGTCGCCCGATCTTCCGGGGTGATCCCGTCCGGGAAGATCCGTTGCGAGCCGTCGGGTGCGGAGCGCCTTTCAAGATACGGCGACTCTTCGCCCTCGTCGGGAAGCCATTCTCCCGTAATCCTGTCGTACAGGATCGGTTTGTGAAGACTGCAGCCGTCGTACGGTCGGTTATCCGGGGTGAACAGCCCGTACCCGATCCGCTCGCCTCGAAGATCCAGGGTGCAGAGTTCTCCCGGTAATTCCCCGCTGTCAAGGCAGAACGGGAGCGTCAAGACCCCCGCGGGAATCGGGAAAGCCTGCGATTCGTCTTTCCCGTCGAGCAAGGACGCGTGCGCCGCCTTCATGATCGTATCCCACACGGGAAGCGGGGAGCGCGGCGTCCCGTCGACCGATGCACCGTCAGAGGTCGAAAGCACGCCGCACAGAAGACTTGGCGTGTAGCCGATAAACCACCGGTCACGAGAGCCGCTCGTGGTCCCTGTCTTCCCCGCCGTCGGCACGACCGACGGAAGCGTCAGGGTGCGGGCGGTCCCGTACCCGACCGTCTCTTCGAGCATACCGGTCATGATCGCCGCCTCTTGTGGCGACAGAACGCGGCAGCGCTCGACGGCGTTGGAAAGGATGATCTCGCCTGCGCGGTTCCGGACCGTTTTATACGTGATCCCGCGGACCCGCTCGCCCTGCCCGGCAAAGACCGAATAGGCGTCGGTCAGTTCCCGGAGCGCGACGCCCCGCGTCAGTTGCCCGAGCGCGAGAGGCGCTTCGGAGAGGTCGGAGAAGCGACGACCGTTCGCGTCGTACTCTTCTTCGACCAAGGAAGAGAGTCCGCACTCGTTTTGAAGGAAGTCAAAGGACGTTCTTTCCCCGAGCCGATCGAGCACGGCGACCGCCACCGTGTTCTTCGAGCGCGCGATCGCCTCGTGCACTCCGATCCGCCCGTCGTAAACGCCGTTCGCGTTGCGCGGCCAGGGTTCGCCGTCGAGCGTCCGGAGCGGCAGATCCTCGAAGACCGTCGCCCAATGGATCAAACCCGCCCGGAGCGCCGGAGCGTAGACCGAGAGCGGTTTCAGAGCCGATCCCGGCGGACGGAGCGCGTCGGTCGCGTAATGGAGACCGCGGTTGACCGTCTTCTCTCCCGCGCCGCCTACGGCTGCAAGCACAGCGCCGCTTTCGGGATCGAGCACCCAGACCGCGAGATTTCCCCCGGCGGGATCCGCTTCGCGGCAGACGCGTTCCGCCGTACGTTGAATCGTTTCGTCACAGCAGATATCGATCGCAAGCCCGCCGCGGTAGACCAGTGCAGTCGCCGCCCCCTCGGACAGCCCCTTTATCTCGCACAGGTCCCGGATCACGTCGGATAAAACAGCCTCGGTGTACCACGAGACGATCCGCGTGCCCGCGCCTCCGCGTTCGGCTTTGAACACGACGGTCTCCGCCCTTGCCGCGTCGGCTTCCTCTTTTGTCAGATACCCGCGCTCTTCCATTTTGGTCAGGATCAGGTCGCGCCGCTCCCGGTTGCGCTCGGGAAAACGCAGCGGATCGTACCGTGCCGGGGCGTTGGTGATCGCTGCGAGCGTCGCCGCCTCCGCCGCCGTCAACTCGGACGGCGTCTTCCCGAAATAGAAGGACGCCGCCGCCCCGATCCCGTAGCACCGATTGGCGAGCGGGATCACGTTCAGATAGAAGGTCAGGATCTCGTCTTTTGAAAAGCGTTTTTCAAGGCGGAGCGCGCGCAGGATCTCCCTGATCTTGCGCTCGCTCTTCACGTCGTTTTCCCCCGACACGTTCTTGACGAGTTGTTGGGTGATGGTCGAGCCGCCGAAGGGTTCATCGAAACGGAGAACGTAGTTGGCAAACGCCTTCCCCGTCCGGAGCCAGTCGACGCCGTGATGGCTGTAAAAGCGTTTGTCCTCGATCGAAATCAGGGCGCCCCGGACGACCTCCGGGATCTCCTCCGACGAACACCAGATCCGGTTTTCCGTGGCGTAGATCATCTCGTATTCTTCTCCGTCCGAAAGGTACAGCCGCGTCGTCCCGATCGTCGACAGTTGGTCGAGCAGCGCCACGTCCTCCTCGGGATCCAGTCCGACCGCCACCCGCGCGACCAGGACCGTCAGAACGAACAGGACGAGCGCGAATAACGTCAGGACG
>CACYZS010000220.1 GCA_902778985.1 uncultured Ruminococcus sp. | reverse complement strand
TCCCGGTGGTATCTTATATCATGAAATTAGCACTCCGCCCGTTTGAGTGCTAAACGCCGGAAGGAAAAACCGGACGAAGAGGAAGGAGAGGCGACCATGACCGAACTGATGGGACGGGACGAAGAGTTCTCGCTGTCGGACAGAAAAAAGAAGATCCTGAAAGCGATCATCGACGCGCACATCGCGTACGGCGAGCCGGTCGGATCCAAGTATCTGGCGCAGGACGCCGGGTTGAACTGCTCTTCCGCGACCATTCGGAACGAGATGGCGGAACTCGAGGCGCTGGGGCTGCTCGAACAGCCGCACACGTCGGCGGGGCGCGTCCCCTCCGAACTCGGCTATCGCTACTACGTCAACGCTTTGCTCCGGCACTACCGCATGACGACCGACGAGATCGATCAGATCAACCGCACCCTGCGGCAGAAGGTCAGCGAAATGGACGGCATCCTTGCCGAGGCGTCGCGTCTGGCGTCGCGGATCACCAACTACACCGGCTTCTCGGTCAAACCGCGCGCCGTCGGTCGCCGCGTCGACAAGTTCGAGGGGGTCTACCGCGATCCGAAGAACTTCGTCCTCGTGATGCTGCTCGACGACGGGAGCGTCAAGACGCGGAACATCCGCCTTGCCTTCTCGTTCGGAGAGGAAGAGACCGGACGGCTGATCGAGGCGCTGAACGACCTGATCGCGGGCGCGACGGTCGAGGAGATCACGCTGCCCCGGATCCGCGAACTCGAAAGCAGGATGGGGAGCGTTTCGACCGTGGTCCACCCGATCGTCTCGGCGATCTACGACACGCTGACCGAGGACGTCGGGGGAGACCTGCAGGTCGAGGGCGTCAACCGCCTGCTCCAGTATCCCGAGTATTCCGACGTCGGCGAACTCCGCTCGGTGATGGATCTGCTCGAGACCAAGGAACCGCTGCTCGACGTCATCAGCACGGGCAAGGACAGCCGCGACGTCAACGTCTATATCGGGAGCGAGAACAATATCAAGGTGATGTCGAACTCCACCCTGGTCTTCAAGACGGTGCGGCGCGACGGACGCGTGGTCGGCGCGATCGGCGTCATCGGCCCCCGCCGTATGGACTACGCGAAGGCGATCTCCACGATCGACGAACTGGCGGCGGGCATCGACCTGCTCCTCAAAGACGACGAAGATCCCGAAAACGGCGGATAGACCTCGAAAGGAAGGATAAGACATGGAAAACGAAAAAACCCCGGTTGAAGAGACCGAAAAAACGGCACCCGCGGCCGAAACGCCGGAAACCCCGGCGGCCGAACCCGCGGAACCGAAGGCGCCCGCCGGGGAAGAGAAGAAGCACAAGGAAACCAAGCGGGAACTTGCCGCTCTTCGCGAGAAGGCGAGCGAACTCGAGAAGGCGCTTTCCGAAGAGAAGGAAAAGTATTTGCGGATGTTCGCCGAGTACGACAACTTCCGGCGCCGTTCGCAGAAGGAACGCGAAGGGATCTACACCGACGCGGTTTCGGACGTGGTGGGACAGATCCTGCCCATCGCCGACAACCTTGAGCGCGCCGGGAAGTATACCGAAGGCGAGAAGGTCGCGGAAGGCCTCAGGCTGACCATGAACGCCCTGAACGAGTGTCTGAACAAACTCGGCGTAACGGCGTTCGGGGCTCCCGGCGACAAATTCGATCCGAACCTTCATAACGCGATCATGCACGAGGAAGACGAGAGCAAAGGGGAAGGCGAGATCGTCGAGGTCTTCCAACCCGGTTACAAACGCGGCGACAAGATCATCCGGTACGCGATGGTCAAGGTCGCGAACTGAAACGCAAAAACCATTTCAAACGGTAAATCATTCACGAAGATATAACGGAGGTAAACAATCATGGCAAAAATCATCGGTATCGACTTGGGTACGACCAACTCCTGCGTGGCGGTCTACGAGGGCGGCGAGCCCACCGTCATTCCCAATCCCGAAGGCAACCGCACCACCCCTTCGGTGGTCGCGTTCTCGAAAACCGGCGAGCGTATGGTGGGTCAGGTCGCGAAGCGGCAGGCGATCACCAACCCCGACCGGACCGTGATGTCGATCAAGCGGAAGATGGGTTCCGACGCGAAGGTCGAGATCGACGGCAAGAAGTATTCGCCGCAGGAGATCTCGGCGATGATCCTGCAGAAGATGAAGGCGGACGCCGAGGCGTTCCTCGGCTGCGAAGTCAAGCAGGCGGTCATCACCGTCCCGGCTTACTTCTCGGACGCGCAGCGGCAGGCGACCAAGGACGCCGGCAAGATCGCGGGACTGGACGTTCTGCGTATCATCAACGAGCCGACGGCGGCGATAAGGAAGGCGAGCAGAAGATCCTGATCTTCGACCTCGGCGGCGGTACGTTCGACGTCTCGCTGCTCGAGATCTCGGACGGCGTGTTCGAGGTGCTCGCGACCGCCGGCAACAACCGGCTGGGCGGCGACGACTTCGACGAGAAGATCATCAACTGGATGGCGGACACCTTCGCCCGCGACAACGGCGGCATCGACCTGCGGAAAGACAAGATGGCGCTGCAGCGGCTGAAAGAGGCGGCGGAGAAGGCGAAGATCGAACTTTCCGGCATGATGCAGAGTACCATTTCCCTGCCCTTCATCACCGCCGACGCCACCGGGCCGAAGCACTTTGAGGCGACCCTCACCCGTGCGAAGTTCGACGAACTGACGCGCGATCTGGTCGAAGCGACGCTTACGCCGATGAAGCAGGTCATCAAGGACGCCGGGATCAGCGTCTCCGACATCTCGAAGGTGCTTCTCGTCGGCGGCTCGACCCGTATCCCCGCCGTGCAGGAAGAGGTCCGGAAGTTCACCGGCAAGGATCCCTTCAAGGGCATCAACCCCGACGAGTGCGTCGCGATCGGCGCGGCGATCCAGGGCGGCGTTCTCGGCGGAGACGTCAAGGACGTCCTGCTGCTTGACGTAACGCCGCTGTCGCTCGGCATCGTAACGCTGGGCGGCGTGTTCAACCGCATCATCGACCGCAACACGACCATCCCGGTCAAGAAGAGCCAGATCTACTCCACCGCCGCCGATAACCAGACGTCGG
>CACYZS010000219.1:1344-3757 GCA_902778985.1 uncultured Ruminococcus sp. | reverse complement strand
GTACCGGAACGGGCGAATAGACGAGATCGCCCCATTCGGGTTCCGCGCGCCCCGCCGTCGCGTCGGCAAGCGCACGGGAAAGCGCGTCGGTCGCGTTTGCGTCAACGGTTCCCGTAAGCGTCACGCCTTCGGCGTACGAAACGTCCGTGACCGTCGCTCCGGCGTCGGAAAGGATGGTCTGCACGCGCGGATGGTCGGCGTACGAGAGCGGGAGCGTGAAGGCGCGGCGCAACGTCATACGGACGATCCCGGCGTCGGTTACCGCGTCTGCGGCGGCGGTCCCGTAGGCGTGGACCAACCCGCCCGTACCGAGCAGCGTCCCGCCGAAATAGCGGATCACGCAGACGGCGCAGTCGAGGATATCCTTCTGTTTCAACACCTCGAGCGTCGGCATTCCCGCCGTTCCCTGCGGTTCGCGGTCGTCGGAATAGCGCGTCGTGTTCCCGCAGCGCAGACGGTAGGCGTAGACGTGGTGCCGCGCGTCGGGATAAGCGCGTTTGAGAGACGCGAGCCACGCAAGGACGTCCTCTTCCTTTTCAAACTTTCCCGCGAAGCCGAGAAAGACCGATTTCTTTTCCTCGTAACGGGATTTGCCTTCCCCTGCGAGCGTCAGGTATTCCCGCCCGCTCACGACGCGTCTCCTTTCACGATAAACGAGGCGAGTTCACCTTCGGTCTTACGGTCGACCGACGCCGTGACCGCGATCCCCTCGGGCAGATAATCGACCGAACGGACGGCGGACGCGCGGTAGAGCAGGTCGACCTTGCCCGACGCGGTATAGGGAAACAGGAAGCGGCAGGGGCGGCGCAGCGACGCCGCGACCTCGTCGAGTTTGGCGAGCAGAAGGTCGATCCCTGCGCCGGTGAGCGCCGAAACGAAGATCCGGTCGCCCTCCGCGACGAACCCGGTGTCGGGACATTCGGGCAGTTCGTCGCAGTGGTTGAAGACGGTCAGGGTCGGTTTGTCGGATGCGCCGAGCGAGGCGAGCGTCTCGTGCGTGACGTCGAGATGTTCGGGCAGTTCGGGATCGGTCGCGTCGCAGACGATCAGAAGGATATCTGCGTATTTTGCTTCGTCGAGGGTCGAACGGAACGCCTTGACGAGATGGTGCGGCAGTTTGCGGATGAACCCGACCGTATCGGTCAGAAGCACCGTCTCCCCCGACGGGAGATCGAGACGTCTGGTAGTCGGATCAAGCGTTGCAAACAGTTTGTTTTCGGCAAGCACCCCCGCGTCGGTCAACCGGTTGAGCAGGGTCGATTTCCCGGCGTTGGTGTAGCCGACCAGGGCGACCTTCAGCATCCCGCTCCGGTCGCGCGCGGCGCGCATCACGGCGCGGTTTTCTTCCAGTTCTTCGAGTTGCCTCTCAAGCGAGGAAATGCGCTCCTTCATATGCCGGCGGTCGGTTTCGAGTTTGGATTCGCCGGGACCGCGCGTACCGATCCCGCCGCCGAGACGCGACATCTCGGTCCCGTGACCGACCAGGCGCGGCGCGGTATAGCGGAGTTGGGCGAGTTCGACCTGGAGTTTCCCTTCCCCCGAGACCGCGTGGAGCGCGAAGATATCGAGGATCAGCATACTGCGGTCGATCACGTCGACATCCCCGCCGAGATCGTCCTCAAGATTGCGGATCTGCGCCGGGGAGAGTTCCCCGTCGAAGACCACGAGTTTGATCTCGTTTTTCTCACACAGTTCGCGGATCTCTTTCACTTTGCCCGCCCCGATCAGCGTGCGGGGTTCCGGGGCGTCCTTGATCTGCGTGACGCGGGCGAACACGCGGCTGCCCGCCGTATCGAGAAGCCGCGCCAGTTCGTCAAGCGAGCGTTCGAGCGCGGGAAGATCGCTTCCCCGTTCCGCCATTCCGACAAGAACGGCGTCGGGTTGTATGGTTTTCTTTTCGGTCATACTGTCTCCTTTCCTTATGCGGTCGGAAGAACGAAAAAACGGGGCGTCCGATCGCAAAGCCGACCGCCGTTGATACGTTTCGCATCAGATCCGGAAGTCGGTTCGTCCCTCGGACAGCCCCGTCAAAAAAAGTCAGTTCCCGTGCAATTATTTGTTGCCGTTCGACATGGCAAGACGCCGCTTGAACTTATCCACGCGACCGCCCGCGTCAACGAACTTCTGTTTGCCGGTAAAGAACGGATGACACTTCGAGCAGATATCGACGGTCATGTCCCCCTTCGTGGAGTGGGTAACGACGGTCTCACCGCAAGCGCATTTGATCGTGACTTCTTTATATTCCGGATGCAATCCCTTTTTCATTGCCTGACACCTCTCCTTCACATAAAAATCGGGAGTATTATATCATACCCTTTTTGAAAAAGCAACCCTTTTTTCAAAAAAACTTCATTCTTTTATATTTTGTCGGCGATCTCCTCCCGAAGTTGCGCCATGATCTTCTTTTCGAGGC
>CACYZS010000219.1:0-1335 GCA_902778985.1 uncultured Ruminococcus sp. | reverse complement strand
TCGGCGACCTCCTTCTGCGTCATCTCTCGCCCGCCCCCGAGCCCGAAGCGCAGTTCGACGATGGTCCGCTCGCGCTCCGAGAGCCGCGCGACCGACCGACGCACCAGCGCCCGCTCCTCGCGTTCCTCGATGGGGCGGCAGACCGAGTCGGCTTCGCTGCCGAGGATGTCCGAGAGCAGCAGTTCGTTGCCGTCCCAATCGACGTTCAGCGGTTCGTCGAAACTGATCTCCTTTTTCTGCCCCGCCGTCTTGCGCAGAAACATCAGGATCTCGTTCTCGATACAGCGAGAGGCGTAGGTCGCGAGTTTGATGTTCTTTTCGGGCGAGAAGGTCGAGATCGCCTTCATCAGCCCCATCGTCCCGATCGAGATCAGATCCTCGATCCCGACGCCCGTTCCGTCGAACTTCTTGGCGATGAAGACCACCAGGCGCAGGTTGTGCTCGATCAGTCTGGCGCGCATCGCGTCGTCGGTTTTCGAGAGCAGGATCGCTTCGCGTTCCTCTTCCCCCGAGAGCGGCGGCGGCAGAACGTCCGCGCCGTTGACGTAACAGACCTCTTCCGGGGTAAAAAACTTCCGTAACAGTTCCCTTATCCGTGTGAACAGTCCCATTCGCTAAAACGCCCCTTTCTTCATTGTGCAATTTCCGCCGACACGATCCCGTCGCACCCCTCGGGAATCCCCAATCCCTCGCGGATCACCCCGACGACGACCGCCTCTTCCCGCCGCCGTCTGCCGCTCCCGATCTCGGCGCGGTCGGGTCGGTATCCGTGCATCAGCCGCTTGCCCGAAACGGTCTGGTACGGGATCAGGTAGTACCGTTTCTTCTCGTCGTAGGCAAGTTCGGGTTCGATCCCCTCTTCGGTCGTAAGAAGCGCGGGCGGGACCAATCCCTCGCAAGCCTTTTCCGAGAGCAGGATCACCGCCCGCCCCGTCATGGGCTCGCGAAGAAGGCAGCCGCTGTCGGTCATCAGGGTCAAGTCCCGCGTTCGCTCCCCGACCGTGATCCTGCACCCGACCTCGCGCGGCGCTCCCGCGGCAGAGAGGCGGCGCGAGAGCGAGACCAAAGCAGAGGAGAGCAAAAACAGAATCAGGAACGCGACCACCTTTCCCCCGACGTCACCGTCGGCGGGCAGACGCCCGAAGAAGCGCACCGCGAGGGAAAACAGCGCCGTGATCGCCCCGCCGTAGAGGAACGAGACCAGCCAGAGAAGGAAGAGACAGGAGAGAAACCGCCGCCACCCCGGAAAACCCAGTCCGATCAGCGTCAGAGCGACCCCCGAAAGCAGAACCGATAAAAGCAGGAGCGGATAGGTCGGGATCAGGACCAGGGCGG
>CACYZS010000218.1 GCA_902778985.1 uncultured Ruminococcus sp. | reverse complement strand
ATATCTGCATGGTCGCGGCGCAGGCGGCGCTTCTCGAAAAGAAGAAAAAGGTCGTCGTGATCCCGACCTACACGATCCAGGAAGGGATCTCGGTCATGATGGCGTTCGATCCCGAGCGGTCGCTTGACGAGAACAAAGCCGCGATGGAAGAGGCGATGAAGAACGTCTCCTCGCTCTCGGTGACCCGCGCGATCCGCGACTCGGTCGTGAACGGCGAGACCGTCCGGCAGGGCGAGTACCTCGGGCTTCTCCGCGGTAAGATCGTCTGCCACGCGCTCGACCGCACCGAGTGCCTTAGATCCTTGCTCTCCGGCGTCAAAGAGGCGAGTTTCCTGACCGTCTTCTGCGGCGAGGACGTCTCGGACGAGGACGGGGAAGCGGTCGTTTCCCTGATCGCGTCGATCTGCGGCCGCGACGCGGAAGCCACGGCGGTCTCGGGCGGGCAACCGCTCTACGATTTCCTGATCTCCGCGGAGTGAACGGAAAAATTTTTCGGGTCCCCTCGCCCTCGCTCAGACGCACGAGGCGCGCCGTCACGGCGCGCCTTTCTTTTTTTGCCGCAGAGGGGCGCAAAAAAACGACAGCCCTTGCCAAAACGCGCTTGATGTTGTATAATGGATAAAAACGCGAAACGAAAGCAGGAACACCGTATGGAAAAGAGTTGCCGGAGCGGAAAGATCTTCGTGACCGGAAAATTCTACGAAGAAGTGGAGTACGACGTTTGCTCGAACGAGGCGTACGTCACCTTTGACGGCAAGGGCGGGATCACGCACTCCACCATATACAATCAGAGCGGCGGCTTCTTCTATTCCGCCAACGTCGACAACCGCTACGTCGCCGACAACGATTCGATCTATCTGCGCACCAAACGCAACGCGCAACTCGTTTTTGCCTACGAATCCATGAGTTATTGTACGAAGATGCTCTCGGGCTTCGCCGCGTATAAAAAGCAGGTCGAGGACGAGATCCGGAGCGTGAAGATCCCCGCGTCCGCCAAGACCGAACGCGACAAGACGCTCTACGTTTCCAGCATCTTCTGCGCGCTCGAGAACTATAAGGAGTTCGGGCTTTTCAAGGGATTCGGCGCCAGTAGTTACACCACCGCGCCCGTCCTGACCTTCTTCCGCGACTCCTACTGGACCGTGCTCTCGATGTATAAGGACTACCCGCACCTGATCAAGAACCAGATCCTGACCCTCGCGCACGGCATCGACGAGAGCGGGAACTGCACGTCCAGCGTCGCCTTCGACTTCCTTTCGCGTTTTCGCCGCAACCATTACGACAGTCCGTGTTTCTTCGTTCTGATGGTCTACGACTATATCAACCGCACGGGCGACCGCTCGATCCTGTACGAGACCGCGAACGGGAAGACCGTTTACGACTACTGTATCCGGGTACTCGACAAACTTTCGGAATTCGAGGATCGGACGGGGCTGATCGTCAAACTCGGAAGATACAACAACCGCGACTGGGCGGACCAGATCAACCGGACGGGCTACGTCACCTACGTCGAACTGCTCTACGCCCGCGCGCTTTCGTGCCTTGCCAAGATCGTCGGGACGAGGGATCAAAACCGCGCCCGCCGCTACCGTGAAATGTTCGAGAAGACCAAGGGCGCGATCGATCGGCTGCTCTGGGACGAGGAAAAGGGGTACTACGTCAACTACCGCGACGGCGACTTCGTCGAGGACAATCTTTCGGTCGACACGATCCTCGCCGTGCTCTTCCGGATCGCGGACAAGGAGAAGACCGAGCGGATCCTCGATAACGTCGAGAAATTGCTCGAGACCAAAAACAACCGGATCAAACGGCTGGGGGACTTCGGCGTGATGAGCGTCTATCCCTGCTATCGCGGCGCCGACAGATGTTTCAGCCGCTCGCAGCAGCCGTTCTGCTTCCATAACGGCGCCGTCTGGCCGTATTGGTCGGCGCTGGTCGCCTACGCGCAACTGATGAACGGACGCGATCACACCTACGCCCTGACGTCCTCGTTCATCTGGAACCTGAAAGCGGGGAACTACACCCCGAACGCGTGCTATTCGCCGCTCTTCCCGGGGAAGATGCCGCTGCACGCGCGCAGCAGCGACGCGGCGTTCGTCTACGACTGGTCCGACGTTGACTTCTTCGCCGATAACGAGAAAGCGTGGTAACGTCACGACCGAAAAACGAAAACGGTGATCGCAAAGCCGCCCTTCGGGGCGGCTTTTTCTTTTACGTCCCGGTGTTCCCGCGTCGTTCCGCGCGTCCTAATGCGCGAAACGCCATTCACGACGGCACTGCCGCCCATTCATTCGTTCCCCATACGCTGCGCTCCCGAAGCCTCCCCTACGGGGGAGGTGTCACGACTTGTCGTGACGGAAGGGGCGCACAAGACAAACCTTGCATCAAGGGAAAGCGACTCATTACTTGCCCCTACCGGCGCTTCGCACCACCTCCCCCGTAGGGGAGGCTACGGCAAACGCCGGC
>CACYZS010000217.1 GCA_902778985.1 uncultured Ruminococcus sp. | reverse complement strand
TCAAACGACGCCTCGCGCGCCTCGACCGGGTTGATGACGTACTTTTTGATCTTGGCGACGGCGTCCTGATCAAGCGAACCGTAGAGCAGATAGACCTTCGCCGTCCGGATCAGCGGACGCACGCCCTGAGAAACGATCTGGATGCACTGCGCCGCGGAGTCCGCGCGCTGATCGAACTAACCGGGCAGGTACTCGACGGCAAACGACGCCGCCGCGTCGGTCGGCAGTTTGTCGGTGACGGTATCCAGTTGCGGCTCGGAGAAGACCGTCTTCTCGGCGTCGTGAAAGAGTTCCGCCGACAGTCCTTCCGCGTCGTAGCGGTTGAAGATCCGCACGCGGGAAAGCGAGGTGATCCCGAGCAGGTTGTTCGCCTCGTGGAGCAGCGCTTCCGCCTCGGCGGCGAGCCCCGGTTTCTTTTCAACGTAGCATCTGTAAACCATAGTCAATTCTTTTTCGCCGCGAGTGCTCTCGCGCCGATGTCCTTTCTGTAAAAGGCGTTTTCAAACTTGACCTGCGCCGTTTTGCGGTACGCCTCGCGGATCGCGGCGTCAAGGTCTTTCCCAGTCGCGGTCACGCCGAGCACGCGCCCGCCGGACGTGACGAGTTGTCCGTCCTTTTCGGCGGCGCCCGCGACGAACACGTCGGGGGCGATCTCGTCGGGCAGGGTGATGGGATAGCCCTTCTTGTAGGAGACGGGATAGCCGCCCGAGGCGACCACGACGCAGCACGCCGCGCCGTCCTTCCACTCGACCGGGGTATCCTTCAGTTTGCCCGCAGCCGTCGCCTGCATCACCGTCAGAAGATCGCTCTTTAACAGCGGCAGCACGACCTGCGTTTCGGGATCGCCGAAGCGGCAGTTGTATTCGATGACTTTCGGACCGTTCGGGGTCAGCATCAAGCCGAAGTAGAGGCAGCCGCGGAAGGTGCGTCCCTCTTTGTTCATGGCGCGCATCGTCGGCAGGAAGATGGTCTCCATACATTCTGCGGCGATCGCGTCGGTGTAGTAGGGGTTAGGAGCGATCGTGCCCATACCGCCGGTGTTCGGTCCCTCGTCGCCGTCCCCGATCCGCTTGTGATCCATGGAACTCACCATGGGCTTCACGCACTCGCCGTCGGTGAACGCGAGCACCGATACTTCGGGACCGGTCAGGTATTCTTCGATCACCAGACGTTTGCCGCTCGCGCCGAACTTGCCGTCGCGCATGGCTTCGATCACCGCTTCTTCGGCTTCCTCGCGTGTGAAAGCGACGGTCACGCCCTTGCCGAGCGCCAATCCGTCGGCTTTGACCACGATCGGAATGGGCGCGGTCTTCAGGTATTCGAGCGCGGCGTCGAGGTCGGTAAAGGTCTCGTACTGCGCCGTCGGAATCCCGTATTTCTTCATCAGATCCTTGGCGAAGACCTTGCTTCCCTCGATGATCGCGGCGTTGGCGCGCGGACCGAAACAGGGGATCCCGTGTCCTTCGAGCGCGTCGACGCAGCCGAGGACCAGCGGATCGTCGGGGGCGACCACGGCGAAGTCGATCTTGTTTTCGTAGGCAAACGCGACGATCTTGTCGATCTCGGTCGGACCGATCGGAACGCAGACGGCGTCCTTGGCGATGCCGCCGTTCCCCGGCAGACAGTAGACCGTCTCGACCGTCGGGTTCTCTTTGAGTTTCCGGATCAGAGCGTGTTCGCGGCCGCCCCCGCCGACAACGAGCAGTTTCATATTCCCTCCGTCAGACCGGTTTCCCCGGTCTATGTCTCTTAGTGATGGAACAGGCGCATTCCGGTGAACGACATCACCATTCCGTACTTGTCGGCGCACTCGATCACGAGATCGTCGCGGATCGATCCGCCGGGTTCGGCGATGTAGGCGACGCCGCTCTTCTTGGCGCGCTCGATGTTGTCGCTGAACGGGAAGAACGCGTCGGAACCGAGCGAAACGCCCGACTGCTTGGCAAGGAACGCCTTCTTGTCGGCGTCGGTCAGCGGCTCGGGGCGACGGGTAAAGTATTTCTGCCAGATGCCCTCTGCGGTGACGTCCTCTTCGTTCTGGTTGATGTAGCCGTCGATCACGTTGTCGCGGTCGGGGCGGCCGAGCGTGGGCAGGAACGGAAGGTCGAGGACCTTGTCGCACTGACGCAGGAACCAGGTGTCCGCCTTGCTGCCGGCGAGCCGGGTGCAGTGGATACGCGACTGCTGTCCCGCTCCGACGCCGATCGCCTGCCCGTCGTAGGCAAAGCAGACCGAGTTGGACTGGGTGTATTTCAGGGTGATCAGCGAGATGATCAGGTCGCGCGCCGCGGCGTCGGGCAGATTCTTGTTCTTGGTGACGATATTGGAGAGCAGAGCGCGGTCGATCTTGAAGTTGTTTCTTCCCTGCTCGAAGGTGATCCCGTAGACCTGCTTGCGTTCCGCCTCTTCGGGAACGTAGGCGGGATCGATCTTGACGATATTGTAGCCGCCCTTGCGCTTGGATTTTAAGATCT
>CACYZS010000216.1 GCA_902778985.1 uncultured Ruminococcus sp. | reverse complement strand
GCCCAGATTGGTGATGATCATGGGCGGACGTCCGGTGGCGATATACACCTGCGCCCCGTTGGCCTTTGCATCGGTCAGCGCGCGGACGGTGTAGTACCCCTCCGCGAGTTCGCCGTACTCCTCGCCCCGGGCGAACGCTTCGCCGAAGCGGCGGTTGTGGCTGTAGGGCGAGAACAGCGTCGCCTCGTAGTCCCCGAGGTGGCAGAGCCCGTAGGCGGACGACGGGTTGCCCCCGAGCGCCCCGATAAGCCGCGCGATCTCAAGCGTGCCGCGCGACATCAGGGCGCCTTTGAGCGACGGGATCCCGAGCCCGTCGAGGAAGCCCGCGGCGATCCCGACCACGTTCTTGGCGGCGGCGCCGATCTCGTTGCCGACAAGGTCCCGCCCGTAGTAGAAGCGGATCAGGTCGCCCGAAAACGCGTCGACCAGGGTCTGCTTGGTCGCTTCGTCCGCACTGTCGATCACCATACAGTTCGGGATCCCCGCGCAGAACGCCTGCACGTGTCCGGGACCGATCCATACCGCGACCTTGGTTCTGTCGCCGAGTTCCTCGCCCGCGACCGTCGAGAGCCGCTTGCCGCTCCCGATCTCGAGCCCCTTCATACAGAGCACGGCGGTCTTCGGCAGGGCGGGCAGGGCGGCGAGGTCGCGCGCGAAAGCGCGCAGCCCCTGCGAGGGGATCGAGATCACGAGGATCTCGGCGCTGCAAAGCGCGGCTTCGAGCGAGGTTTCGAGTTTCACGCCGGCGGGGAGTTCCATCAGCGCGTTTCTGCGCGTCGCGAGCAGTTCTTCCATGCGGTGGGAACCGGCTCTGCCGTAGAGGGTAACGTCGTGTCCGACGTCCGACAGGTACTTGGCGATGAACGCGCCCCATCTGCCGCAGCCGGCGACCGTGATTTTGTAAAGATTTCTTTGCATCTGGTTTCCTTTCGGGGTTGGATCAGGCGGGGAGAAGACCGGAGAGCGAACCGATCCTGACTTTGCATACCCCGCATTCGCCGAGGCGGCGGGGCAGAACGAGTTCGAGCGTGCCGTCCTGTGAGAGGGCGGAGAGTTCACCTTTGACGTCTTCGTCGGGGATCAGGGCGGAGTGCGGGAGCCCGTGGTAGGTCAGAAGTCCGGTGAGGTCGGAGAGGAAGTCGCGGCGGCAGAAGCCGTTTTTGCGGGAGATCCGCGTCGACATCGCCAGCCCGAGGGCGATCTCCTCGCCGGGCGTGAGTTCGCCGCCCGCCGCGCGGTTCGCGGCGGCGCCGAGGATCCTCCCGCCGTCAAGCAGACGAGCGGAGCCGGTTCGCTCGGGGTCGGCGGAAAGAAAGTCGAGTTTGATCGACAGGCAGCGCCGGATCAGAGCCGGGTAGTCGATCTCGCCGTAGAGCGGGTCGAACAGCGTGCGGTCGAAGAGCGTCGCGTACCGGATCGCCCGGGCAAGACCTTCCCGGCGTTGCGCTTCGGGTTCGGTCGAAAGAAAGCACGGGTCGCAGAGCACCGCGCGGGGGAGCGGGAGCGGGTCGGCGCCGGTCGTGCCGCCGACCGCGGAATCGAGCATGGCGGAGAGCGTCGTCGGCAGATAGACGCAAAAACCCCCGTTGTTTCCCTCTTTTACGGCTTGCCCGACCGCGTCGAGCAACGAACCCCCGCCGAGGACGATCAGGGCGTCCTGCTCGGTCGGCGCCGCGTCGTTCAACGCTTGCGCGACGGACGCCTTATCGGGGGTGGGCAGGTCGATCCGGGAGACCGAGAGACCCGCTTCGGCAAGTGATTTTTCGGTTCGCTCGCCCCAGAGTTTGCCGACGGTCGCGGCGGCGAGCAGGACGGCGCGCGCGCCTTTGCCAAGGGCGGAGCGGAGCAGGTCGCCCGCGTCGCGGAGCAGCGTTTCGCCGACCAGGACGTCGCAGGGGGTCGGGCGGGTGACGGACAGGCGTTTCATCGGCGGTCTCCTTTCCCGGATTTTTGTCTCCCTTGATTATACCGCAACTCCCCCGGATTGTCAAACGGTTTCGGCGTTTTCCTTTTCTTTTTGTATGCGCGCGCGCGACCCGTTTACATTTTTCGACAAATGTGGTACAATATAGGAAAAGACGCATCAGGGAGGACGGATATGGTTTCGAGGATCTACAGCGCCGGGATCGTCGGCGTCGAGGGATTTGAAGTGACGGTCGAATGCAGCGCGTGGAACCGGATCCCGCTTTTCGAGTTGGTCGGGCTGCCCGACGCCGCCGTGAAAGAGGCGAAGGAACGGGTTCGCAACGCCTGCGAGAACGTGGGGATCCCGTTCCCGTCGCTTGAACTCACCGTGAATCTCGCGCCCGCCGACCGCAAGAAGGAGGGGGCGGGGTTCGATCTGCCGATTTTGTGCAGTATCCTCCAATGCGCGGGGCGGATCCCGCGCGATCTCGATCTCTCCGCCGTTTCGATGGTCGGGGAACTCTCGCTCTCGGGCGAGATCCGGCCGGTGAACGGGTGTTTATGCTTCGC
>CACYZS010000215.1 GCA_902778985.1 uncultured Ruminococcus sp. | reverse complement strand
TTCCGCCGGGAGCGGAAAACTCTACGACGACGCGTTCCTATCGACGCTTGCCGACGTGGTGCGCCGGTGCCTGGATCTCGGCGCCGAGATCGGGGTGATCGTCGGAGCCGGCAACATCTGGCGCGGCAGACAGGGGAAGGATATGGATCCCGTCCGCGCCGACTCGATGGGGATGCTCGCGACCGCGATCAACGCCATCGCTCTGCAGGACGCGTTCTGCCACGCGGGACTTGACGCGCGCGTCATGACCGCCGCCGAACTCCGCCCCTACGCGGAACCCTACAGCCGCGACCGTGCGATCCACCATCTCGAAGAGGGACGCGTCGTCATCTTCGGATGCGGGATCGGACTTCCGTTCTTCTCGACCGATACCGCCGGGGCGCTCCGCGCCGCCGAGATCGGCGCCGACGTGATGCTGATGGCGAAGAACATCGACGGTATCTACACCGCCGACCCGCACGTCGACCCCAAAGCCGAGAAGATCGACGAGATCAGTTGCGGCGACATCCTTTCCCACGGCTTGAAGGCGATCGACGCCACCGCCACCGCGTTCTGTATGGAACACGACATTCCGATCCTGGTCTTCGGTCTGTCGGATCCCGAAAATATCCTGCGCGCGATCGTCGGGGACCACCTCGGCACGATCGTCACTCCCAAGAACTGAACCCGACGAAACCGCAAAAGAAAAGAGGAGAAGGCTATGAAACTCGACACCAAAGAATTCGAAGAGAAGATGAACAAGACGGTCGACGCCTACCGCAACGAACTGACGGTCATGCGCGCCGGACGCGCGACGCCCGACGTGCTGAACCGGATCCGCGTCGATTACTACGGGGCTCCCACCCCGATCACCGGCGTCGCCGCCGTCAACGTGAGCGACGCGCGCACCCTGACCATCACGCCGTGGGATCCCACGATCGCCCGCGCGATCGAGAAAGCGATTTTGACGTCGGATCTCGGTATCAACCCGCAGAACGACGGCAAGGTGATCCGCCTTTCGTTCCCGCCTCTGACCGAGGAGCGCCGCCGCGACATGACCAAGCAGATCGCCAAGATGGGCGAGACCGCGAAGGTCGCGATCCGCAACATCCGCCGCGACGCCAACGACAAGACCAAACAGATGAAAAAGGACGGCGATATGACCGAGGACGAGGTCAAGCAGAGCGACAAACTCGTGCAGGATCTCACCGACAAGTATATCAAGATCGTCGACCAGGTCACCGAACTGAAGAACAAGGAGATCATGGAGATCTGATATGTTCGGATTTTTCCGCCGCAAGAAAGTGGAGACGGCGCCGCCCGCCGTCTCCCATATTGCGTTCATTATGGACGGCAACGGCAGATGGGCAAAGCGGAGAGGTCTGCCCCGTGAGGCGGGACACCGCGCGGGGGCGAAGGTCTTTCAGCGTATTGTCGAATACTGCCTCGATATCGGCATTCCGACCGTGACGGTCTACGCCTTCTCGACCGAGAACTGGCGCCGCCCCGAGAAGGAAGTGGACGCGATCATGGAACTGCTCGAACGCTACATCGACGATACCTTCTCGAAGTACGCCGACCGCGACGTCGAGATCGTCTTCGTCGGGCGGCGCGACGGGTTGACGCCGGGGCTTATCGAGAAGATGGAGCGCCTCGAAAACGAGAGCCGCGGACGCAAGAGCCGCGTCAATATCGCGCTCAACTACGGCGGGCGCGACGAGATCGTGCGCGCCGTCAACCGCCTCTACGAAGAGGGAAAACTCCCCTGCGACGAGGCGTCGCTTTCCGCCGCGCTCGACTGCGCGGGGCGTCCCGATCCCGACCTCGTCGTTCGCACGGGCGGGGATCTCCGCACCTCCAACTTCCTGCTTTGGGAATCGGCATACGCCGAGTATTTTTTTACGGGCACGCTCTGGCCCGATCTTACCGAACGCGAACTCGACCGGATCCTCTCGGACTACGCCCGCCGGCATCGGCGTTTCGGCGGTCTGTGATCCTGTCGGTTCGGTGAAAGGAGCACTATGCTGACACGAATTCTCACCGCCTGCGTCCTGATCCCTTTACTGGTTCTGATCCTGTTTTTCTCGTGGACGCTCGCCTACCCGATCGCTTGGGCGATCCTCGCCGGCGTCGCGATCTACGAGATCTTCCGGGCGTTTGGACGCGGGAAGGACTTTTGGCTTTCGATCCCGGCGTATATCCTTGCCGTCGGGCTTCCGTTCGGCTTCTACTTTACGTCGGTCGGGGAAAAGATCCTGCTCGCCGCGATCCTCGTCTATCTGCTGTGGGTGATCTCGGTGACGGTCTTCCGCCGCGGGACCTTCCCGTTTGCGGAAGCGGCGTCGGTCTATACCGCCTCGGTCTACGTCGCACTCGGATTTGCCGCCCTGTCGGCGATCCGCTACGGCTTCGGCGACGAGGGCAAGGGCATGAGGACAGACATACTCTGCCGCAGCACGGAGAACTGCGCAGTAGTCCGCCACAACGGCGGCGCACAGGCAGGC
>CACYZS010000214.1 GCA_902778985.1 uncultured Ruminococcus sp. | reverse complement strand
ACGACGGCGTCTGGTACACCGACAGTCTGCATACCTCTCCCGTGACCGGCATGATGAAGGCGCTCGCGCCCAAGACGGTCGGCAGCATGGAGACCATCGGCGACGATACGGCGATCGGCGAACTGCTCGGCTACGAAAAGGTCGGCGGCGTCTGGTACGAGACCTATATCGGCGTCGGCGATCCCGGCAACGTCAAGGCGTCGGGCATCATGACGGCGATCTCGGATTTTCACATCAACGGGCTCGGCGAAAATATCAAGACCGTCCGGATCGGCTCGATCCTCGAACTCTACCGCTACGACACCGACGATCCGCTCGATCCCAACTACGGCACCTGGTATAAGGACGAAGCGCGGACGATCCCCGCCGACGGCATCATGGCGAAATTCGCCGAGTTGACGGTCGACGATATGAAGGACTCGGCGAAGGTGACCGAGAAGACCAAGACCATTCTGATCGGCGAGGCGATGGGGTATTACCTCGAGGCAGGCGTCTGGTACTCCGACGCGGAACACACGCACCCCGTGACCGGGATGATGAAGGCGCTTGCGCCCAAGACGGTCGGCGAGATGGAAACGGTCTCGTCCACCATTCCGGTCGGCGAACTGCTCGGCTACGAGAAGCACGACGGCATCTGGTACTCCACCTACGTCGGCCCCGGCGATCCCGGCAACGTGGAGGTCTCGGGCGTCATCGGCGCGATCAGCGATTCCTACGTCGATACGCTTTCCAACGATGTCGAGGATATGAAACTCGGCAGGGTGCTTTCGCTCTACCAGTACAACAACGAACTCGATCCGCTTGATCCGAATAACGGCAAGTGGTATAAGGACCGGCTCTATACCCAAGAGGCGACCGGCGTGATGGTCAGTTTCGCCGATCTGCGGATCCGCGATCTCTCGGACGAGACGGCGGTATCGAACAAGTCGGTCAACGTCGTGATCGGTTACGCGATGGGCTACACCTACTACGGCGGCGTCTGGTATACCGACAGCGAACACACGATCCCGGTCACCGGCGTCATGAAGGCGCTCGCGCCCAAACGGGTCGGCGAACTGAACGACCTGACCCATACGATGAAGGTCGGCGAGATGATGGGTTACGAGAAGGTCGGCGGCGTCTGGTACTCCACCTATATCGGTCCCGACGATCCCGGCAACGTGCGGGCGTCCGGCGTGATCCAGGCGGTCGCGGACAGCACGATCGAAAACCTCGAAAGCGACCTCAACGATACCCAGGTCGGTAAGATCCTCGGCTATACCTACAACGAGGGCGAACACTGGTGGTACGACGGGCTGACCAAGACCTCGACCATCATCAACACCATCTCGGATACGCAACTGAAGAACATCGGCACGCGGCTCTCGAACCTGACGGTCTCCGATATGTTCTCCGACACCGAGCGGGCAAGCGGGTTCCTGTCGCTTCTGCCGGCGGACGCGCGGCTCGACGAACTCGGCGGCAGCGGTCCGAACTCGATGTCCTCGATCTTCCAAAACACGACGATGGGCGACTACGTCAACAAGGGGCTGATCAACTTCTCGGCGTCCACGCAGGCGAAACTGACGCTCATTGATCCCGATTGGCAGACGCGGACGATCCAGCAGTTCATCGACCACCTGATCAACAGCGTTCCGGTCGCACCGTAAAGAAACGAAAAGAGCCGCAGGGATCCTGCCTGCGGCTCTATTTATAATGAAAGGGGGGCGGTCTTTGAAAATCGGTTCATTTCAGGGTGAGATCCCTCTTTTTCTGGCGCCGATGGCGGGCTACACCGACCGGGCGGCGCGGCTGATCTGCCGCCGGTTCGGGGCGGATTTCGTCGAGAGCGAGATGGTCTCCGCCCGCGCCCTCGTCTATCAGGACAGAAAGAGCGCGCCGCTCGCGCGCCTTTACCCCGACGAACTCCCGGGCGCCGTGCAACTCTTCGGTTCGGAACCCGAAATACTGGCGGAAGCGGCGAAGATCGTCGCCGCCGGGACCGCCGGGGGCGTTCCGCCCACCGCGATCGACCTCAACTTCGGCTGCCCGGTCAAAAAGATCGTCTCGAACGGAGAGGGCTCCGTCCTGATGCGCGAGCCGAAGAAGATCGAGGCGATCACGTCTGCGGTCGTCAAAGCGACGGCTCTCCCCGTAACGGTCAAGATCCGGGCGGGGTGGGATCCGACTCATAAGAACGCCGCCGAGTGCGCCCGCGCCGCCGAATCCGCGGGGTGCGCCGCGATTTTTCTGCACGCGCGGACGCGGAGCCAGTTCTACTCGGGCACGGATGATCGGGCGCGCCGCCGTCGGTTGTCCTTTCGTCTTCCGCGAGGTGCGCGCCGCGATCGACGGCAAACCGATCCCGCCCGTCACGCCCGCCGAACGGCTTGACGCCGCGCTTCTCCAACTCGATCTCGCGATCGCCGACAAGGGCGAGAAGGTCGCCGTACTCGAGAGCCGCAAGCAGGCGGCGCAGTACCTGTTCGGTCTCCGCGACGCGGCGTCCTACCGCCGTGAAATCTGCGAAGCGAAAACGCGGGAAGAAGTGGCGGAGATCCTGAAAGACGCCCTGTTGAAAGAACAATAAGAAAGCATACGAAGAACAAAGGAGGTTACCACTATGACGCTTGCCACCATCTGCGATTTTCTGAACGAGGCGGGGACCTACTACCTCGCGACCGTCGAAGGCGACCAGCCGCGCGTGCGTCCCTTCGGGACGGTGCTGCTCTACGACGGCAAACTCTGCATCCAGACCGGGAAAAGGAAGGA
>CACYZS010000213.1 GCA_902778985.1 uncultured Ruminococcus sp. | reverse complement strand
GTCGATGATCCGACCGGGCATCGCGCCGACGTAGGTTTTCCGATGTCCGCGGATATCCGCCTCGTCCCGCACGCCGCCAAGCGAGACGCGGGCGAGTTTGCGGTGCAGGGCGCGCGCGATGGACATAGCGACCGAGGTTTTCCCGACTCCGGGAGGGCCGACCAGACAAATGATCTGGTTGCGCAGTTCTGGGGACAGTTGTCTGACCGCTATGTACTCGAGGATACGCTCTTTGACTTTTTTCAGTCCGTCGTGATCTGCGTCGAGGATCTTCGCCGCCTCCTTGACGTCAAGCGTCTCTTTGGAATAGGATCCGAAGGGGATCTCGAGGCATACGTCGAGATAGTTGCGGAGCACCGTGCTCTCGGCGGCGCCGAAGGGGGTTTTGGCAAGCCGGTTGAGTTCCTTTTTCAGTTTGGCTTCAACTTCTTTCGGGAGTTTGGCTTGCTCGATCTTGTCTAAGTACTCGTCGATCTCGTCGCCGTCCTCGCCGAGTTCCTGCTGAATGACCTTGACCTGTTCGCGCAGGAAGTAGTCGCGCTGGTTTTCGTCAAGACGGGAGCGGACCTTCTTCTGGATATCGAACTCGGTCTGCATGATCATTTGTTCCTCTGCGATCAGGTCGGCGAGTTTGGTCAGGCGAGGCGTTGGTGCGAGCGTCTCGAGGATCTGCTGTTTGTTGTGGTATTCCATCAGGAAAGAGGACGCCACGAAGTCGGCGAACATCCCGGGCGAAGCGATGGCTTCCGCCGAGGTCAGCGCGTCGTCGGTATAGACCGGATTGATGTCCTTGGTCTCCTTGATCGACGCAAGGATACGCGTCATCATCGACCGGGTCTTTTCGGGAACAACGGTCGAGGTGACGATATTCTTGGTGATGACCGACGCGCGGAGATAGTCGTCGTATTCGTAGACCGATTCGGCGACGGCGCGCGCAAGTCCCTCGAAGACGACCGAAAGGTTGCCGTCGGGGTTCTTCACGACCTGGCGGATCTTCGCGACCGTACCGATCTTATAGAGATCTCGGGGCGAGGGATCCTCGACCGAACTGTCCTTTTGCGCAAGAAGAAGGACGCGCGGATCGTTCGCCGCGGCGGCAGCGCCGAACGCGCGGAGCGAGATGCGGCGCATCACGTCGATATTGAGTTGTACGGAGGGGAAGCAGACCGTCCCGCGAAGAGGAATGACGGGGAGGATCTGCGCTTCTGCTTTTTCAATGAAACTTGACATTTTGGAATTCCTTGATTTGCTCTTTGGATTTACGACCGCATAGGTCACAGTCTATTATAACATATTTCTTAAATAAATGCAAAGGATAAAAGCAAATTTTTTACGGATTTCTTTTTGAAAAACGTCCTCTTCGCAGGGACTTTATACGAAAAGGCATCTTTTTTTGAAAAAACACTTGACAAATCGGGGAGAGGATGATAGAATACAAGAGCAAAACAAGCAGAGCCATTCTCACCGTGCCGTTTTGACGCGTACGGTCCATACGAAACGCCCCCGATGGGCGATGTATGCATACGGTTCTGCCGTATGTATTTTTTTTGGAGGGAACTGCCATAGCCACGAAGAATCACAAAATCAACGAAGAGATCACCGAGAAGGAAGTTCGTCTTGTCGGAGTGAACCAGGAAGCGCTCGGCGTTATGCCGCTGGAGCGTGCGCGTCAGTATGCAATGCAGAACGGCGTAGATCTCGTTCTGATCGCGCCGACGGCAACCCCGCCGGTTTGCCGCGCTATGGATTACGGCAAGTACTGCTTCGAGCAGGCTAAGAGGGAAAAGGAAGCCAAGAAGAAGCAGCAGATCATCAAGATCAAGGAAGTCCAACTCTCCTGCCGGATCGACGTTCACGACTTTGAGACGCGCGTCAATCAGGCGAAGAAGTTTCTTGCGGGCGGTGACAAGGTGAAGGTCGTTCTGCGCTTCAAGGGGCGCGAGATGACGCACCAGGACATCGGTCGCGAGGTGATCGCGAGATTTATGGAGGCGGTTTCCGCCGAGGGAACGAACGACAAGGCGCCGTCGCTTGACGGTCGGTTCATGTCGGTCGTACTTTCGCCCGTGAAGAAGTAACCCCGGTTATAGATTCAGTTTTTGAATTTCTATGATAGAATAAACGACAAGGAGAAAAACAATGGGAAAGATCAAAACGCATAAAGCGTCCGCCAAGAGATTCGGCGTGACCGCGACCGGAAAGGTCAAAATGAACCACTCGCAGCACAGACATAACCTCGGTCTCAAGACCGCGAAGAGAAAACGGAACCTTCGCAAAGGCGCGATCCTCAGCCCCTCTATGAGCGCCACCGTCCGGACGATGATCCAGAAGTAAGACCGTAATTGAGAATTATTCAGGAGGACAGAAGATAAAATGGCAAGAGTTAAAGGCGCAATGATGACGCGCAAAAGAAGAAAGAGCGTTCTGAATGATGACGCGCAAAAGAAGAAAGAGCGTTCTGAAAGCAGCGAAGGGCTACTGGGGAGCAAAGAGCAAACACTTCAAGATGGCGAAGCAAGCCGTCATGAAGAGCGGCAACTACGCGTTTGCCGGCAGAAAGGCGAAGAAGAGAGACTTCCGCCGTCTGTGGATCGCCCGCATCTCCGCTCAGGCGAAGGTCTGCGGAATGAACTATTCGACCCTTATGCACGGGCTGAAGGTCGCCGGCATCGAACTGAACAGAAAGATGCTCGCTGAACTCGCCGTTTCCGATAAGGAAGCGTTCGCCGCCATCGCCGAGAAGGCGAAGGCAGCCCTGTAAGATACCACGTCCCCCGTACGGGGACTTCGACACGCAAACCGATCAAAAAAGCGCCGATCGGTTTGCGTGCTTTTTACTTATCCGGGAACTTTTCAAAACCAATGACGATTCTTCTGCACTATTATGTTTTGACAAATATCAATAGATAAAATAGGGCAGATAGATTTTGAGAGAGAAAACGGTATTCATTCGGAAAGGAGTCGGTTTTATGAAAACGATCGCATCGAGAAACAACCCCGAAACGGTCTTCCTTTCGTCCCTGCAAACCAAAAAAGGACGCGAAGAAAGCGGACTGTTTTTAGCCGAGGGAGAGAAACTATTCCGAGAAGCGGCATCCAAGCGGAACGCGTCGACGATCGACCTGATCTGTTTACAGGAAAGCGTGGTGGAACACTATCTTCCCCTCGTAAAGAAGATGCTCGGCGAGCGGTTCGTTTCCTCCGAGAAAACGCTCGTCTTCTCGGATCCCGCTTTCCAGAAGATCTCGTCGGAAAAATCACCGCAAGGGATCATAACTGTTCTTAAAAGTATTGACTTTTCAAAAAAATATATTAAAATAAATAAGAAGGGCATAGTCGATCTCACAGGCTCCAGGATCGTTGCGCTTTCGGGCGTGCGCGATCCCGGTAACCTCGGCGCCATCATCCGGAGCGCCGTCGCGTTCGGTGTGACCGATATCGTTCTGTCTTCGGATTGCGTCGAGTTCACGAACCCTAAGGTCGTGCGCGCCGCGATGGGCGGGATCTTTTCGGTCCGCTTCCACGAGATCTCGGATTTCGGATCTTTCGTATCCGGAGCGCGCGCCGCCGGAAGACGGGTGTTTGCCGCAGAACTCCGCGACGGTGCGAAACCGATCGACGCGATCGGGCTTAAAGAGGACGATATCGTCGTGATCGGCAACGAGACCCCGCGCTACGAGTACAGCTTCCGCATCGGCGCCGACTGGAAAGGCGTCGACCTCTCCCTGTTCTTCCAGGGCGTGGGCAAGCG
>CACYZS010000212.1 GCA_902778985.1 uncultured Ruminococcus sp. | reverse complement strand
GGCGTGCGAAGCCGCCGTCTTTTTGAACAAAAACGGCGGGCGGCGTTTTGTGAATTCTGCCATATTGGGCGCGAGGGGGCTTTTTCGGTTGCAAACGCGTGTTCCTTTTGGTATAATATTTACAAGAGGACGAGCAAATCGTCCCTAAAATAGGAGGAAAAAACCATGAAACTCACCCGTGCAATCGCGCTCATTCTGTGCCTGATCCTTTGCGCGTTCGCGTTCGCGTCCTGCGACAAGGGCAAGAAAGGAGCGACGACGGCGAAGCCCACTTCCGCGCCTGCCACGACTGCGGCTCCCGCAGCGACCACGACCGAGGAACCCGAAGACACCCTGCCGCCTCACGTCCACGTCATCCCCGACGAGTATGACGATCCGGACCTCGAGCCGACCTGTATCGCCAAGGGTAGGAAGTCCAAGTACTGCCCCGAGTGCGGCGCCCTGATCGAAGGTTCGACCGTCGAGATCGATATCGATCCCAACGCACACCAGATCAACGAGTGGGTGGTCGTCGACGAAGCCACCATCTTTGCGGACGGTCTGAAGCGCGGTCAGTGCGCGCTCTGCGACCAGGTCTTCGAGGAAGCCTATTCCTCGATCGTCGAGACCAAGTACACGTCCGAAGAGACGGGCAAAGTGATCGCCCAGACCGCGATCTACGAAGATATCCTGGAGGGCGGCGACAAGCACTTCTATCCGACCACCGAAAACGCCGACGGACTGTATCTCTACGTTGAGTACTCCATCCTCTGGAACCCCACGTTGAAGAACATCAACTCCGGCGACCCGATCTACAGCACGCGTATCGGCGGCGCTAACGACACCGGTACCGCGAACGACATCATCTGGATGTCGCTGAAGGATAACGCGAGCGGCTCCGACTGCATTTTCGCGGGCGGCTACGAGTACGGCGGGCTTCGCACCGTTGACGTCGGACCGAAGACCATGTCGACCCCTGTTCCCACGAACAAGACCTTTGACTGCTGGCCGAACATCGGCGGCGCGGTCCAGGCGGACTACAACAACCTGAACAACGGTCACGAATGGGGCTGGCACCGCATCGGTGTCCGTTTCCACGAGGAACTCCTGAACGAAGCCGAACTGGTGGCGTATCGCGCGGATGCCGAGGGTGAGAAACCCGAGGCGAAATACCTGATGTGGGCGGAATGCTACATCGACGGCGTCCTGATCTTCAAACTCTCGAACGCCGAGACCACCGAAAACGGCGCATCCACCATCAAGGATGAGAACCTGCTCTTCACGGCGGAAGCCGACGGAGAGGGCAACGTGATCTACACCGACATTGCCGACACCAAGTACATTCTGGGCGTCCGCGGCATCGCCAAGACGGCGTCCGGTGACGGCGCGTACTTCATCTACGGCGACTATTCCGCTTCTGCCGGCACCGACGGCTTCAAGCAGAACGTCTCGAAGGTCGCGTCCCCTGCCGCCAACGTCTACACGACCAAAGACGGCGTCGAGATCAACGCGCCTGTCTACTACTCGGTCAACTGATCTCTTATCCACGCATTTTGCGGGCGCGCCGAAAACGGCGCGCCCGCTTCGTTGGCTGCGCGAAAAAAGTGTGAAAAAGCCGCGTTTTTCCTTGACACTCCCGCGCGCGTGCGGTATAATGTTTCCGGTAAAAACAAAACAGTCTTTGGAGGACGAACATGAAACGCTGGCTGATTTCCGAGAACGGACGGTTCTATAAGGCGTGCCTGCATCTGCACACCGATCTTTCCGACGGGGCGTATTCCCCCGAGGAAGTGAAGAGAAAGTATCAGGAGAAGGGCTATTCGATCATCGCCTTTACCGATCACGACATCTTCATCACCCACAACGACTTTTCCGACGAAAACTTCCTCGCGATCAACTCCCACGAGCTCGAGGTCAGCGAGAACAACGTCAACCTGACGCGGTACCAGAAGACCTATCACCTGAACTTCTACGCCAAGGATCGGAACGCGACCATGACGCCGGTGTTCTCGGAGAGCCGGGTACATATCGGCAACGCGTCGAAGTACGTCACCGACGAGATGCGGAAAACCGACGTCTACGCGTACTATTCCCCCCGCTCGATCAACGAGGTGATCCGGATCGCGAACGAGAACGGCTTCTTCGTCACCTATAACCACCCCGTCTGGTCGCTGCAGAATTATCCCGACTACATCGACCTCGAGGGGCTCTGGGGGATTGAGGTCTGGAATACCGGGTGCGTCGAAGAGGGAATGCCCGATACGACCGTCCCCTTCGACGATTTTCTCAAAGCGGGGAAGGACGTTTTTCCGATCTGCTCGGACGACAGCCACGGCGACAACGACTGCTTCGGCGGCTGGACCATGGTCAAAGCCGATTCGCTCGACTACGACGACGTGATCCGTGCGCTGCTCGCCGGGAACTTCTATTCCTCGACCGGTCCCGAGATCTACGAACTGTCGCTCGAAGACAAGGTCCTGACCGTCAAGACGAACGACGTCAAGAACATCCGGGTC
>CACYZS010000211.1 GCA_902778985.1 uncultured Ruminococcus sp. | reverse complement strand
GGTCAGAGCGGTACAGCCGTAGAAGGCGTACCCCGTTGTCGTGACCGCCCCGTCGCCGAAGTTCGCCGCCGAAACGGAGGTGCATTCCCGGAACGCGGAAGTTCCGATCGCAAGCGTCTGGGACGAGAAGGAAACGGACGTAAGTCCCGAATTCCTAAACGCCTCTTCTCCGACCGATTCGAGCGACGCGGGGAACGTGATTTCACGAAGGGCGGTGCAGCCGTAAAACGCCTGTTTGGAAATGACGCGCAGACTTTCGGGAAGCGTGACCGACGTAAGGAGAGTATTATCCTTGCAAAGTCCGGGCGCGATCACCTCGACGCCCTCGCCGATAATCAGCGTCGTCAGGGGGATATACTGCGTGTTCACTTCGAGCCCGGACGCCAGTATCGTAAGCGTCGAGATCGACGTACAGCCGCGCAACGCCGAACTTTTCATCGTCGTCATCGACGCGGGCAGTGTCAGAGAAGTCAGGAGAGTACAACTCGAAAAGGCGTCGTCTCCGATATAAGCGAGCGTAGACGGGAAGTTCAGTTCCGCGATCAAGGGACAGCCGGCGAACATCTCCCTTGAAATAGCGGTGACACCTTCCCGGAGAATAACGGTTTCGAGTGCGGAGCAGTTCTCGAACACCTGTTCCGCAAAACTGGGGTGCCCGCCGATATCGATCGACTTCAGGGACGCGCAGTTCGCGAACGCATGATGGTATATGGCCGCCCTACAGTCAAGCGTCAGCGAGGTCAGCCCCGATCCCATGAACGCCCACTCCCCGATCGACGTCAGCGAGGACGGCAGGACGATCGAGGTGAGCCCTTTGCAGTTCCTGAACGCGCGCATTGCGATCTCGGTAAGCGTACTCGGAAGATTGACCTCCGACAGGACCGGGCTTTCGCTGAAAACGTCGCGTTCCAACCTGGTGATCCCCTCCGGCAGGACGACTTTCCGGAGTTTCGCGCATTGATAGAAAGCCAATTCCCCGATCTCGGTAACCGAATCGGGAACGACGATTTCGGTAAACGAGGAACAACGCGCGAAACAGTAGGCGGGGATCTGCGTGATCCCTTCTGGGAAAACGAATTCAACGAGTTTCGTACATCCATCGAAGAGATTGATGGGGAGTTCCTTGATCCCGTTGGGGATCACAACCGACGTCAGCCCGGAACAGCCGGCAAGACTGCCGATCTTGGTCATTTTGTCGTGATAGTGGATCTCGGTCAGCGTCTTGCAGCCGGCGAACGCGCCGTCGTCCTCGGTCACGGTGGCGGGATAGGTGAAGGATCTGATCGCGGTCCCGGCGAACGCCTGATAATTGAGTTTGGTAACGCCGGCGGGCAGAGTGACGGAGGAGAGCGAGGAACATCCGGAGAACAGATACCTGGGAAGGGACGCGATCTTCTGCGGGATCTCGACCGATCTCAGCGACGAACAGCCGGCGAACGACTCTTCGTTCAGCAAGGTAAGAGAGCCGGGAAGATCAAGCGACGCGAGTTTTGCGCAGCCCTTGAACGCCCGATATCCGATCGTGGAAACGCTGTCGTGGAAAGTGAAGTTCGTGAGTTGCTTACACAGTTCAAACGCACTTTCGGGGATGGTCTTCACCCCCGCCGGGACGGTGAAAGACGTGATCGCCGTGTTGTAAAACGAGAATTTTCCGATCGAGGTCACCGACGGTGAGAACTCGATTTTGCTCAGTTTAACGCAGTTCTTGAAAAAGTTCGCGGGGATCTTCGTGATCCGTTCGTCAAGCGTAACGGTGGTCAGCGTATCGCAACCCGAAAGCGTGACGCCGTCCGGGATTGAAGGCCCGACGATAGAAAGGGTGGTAAACGTGGACGGATACCCCCCGTCCTGGGACGACGCATAAAACAACGGTTCCAGAGAATATTTCATCGAGGTCGTCGCGATCGTCAAAGATTCCAGATTGGTGAACAGATTGAACTCTGCGAGCGGGATAGAGACGCACCCGTCGGGGACGAGGTCGGTATCCTTGCAGGTCCCGAAGCCCGAGACAACGGTCGTACCGTTGGCAAGAGTCCTGTATTCCAATCCAACCGAAAAATCGACGGGATCGGTCGGATCGCGGTATTCGGTCAGCCCGCATCCCGTACAGCGGTAGATCGTATAGCCGCCCTCGCTGTGTGTCGGAGCGACGATGCTTCGTTTCTGCAGATCGTGGATCGTTCCGCGCTCGTCGGTCTCGTCCGAATAGGAGTAACCGCATACCGTGCAGGTGTGCTTGATCGTTTGATTAGCGTTGCAGGCGGCGTCGACTTTTTCGTCGGTAAACGAATGCCCGATGCCCTCGGTATACTGATCGGTATAGGAATATCCGCAGACCGTGCAGACGTGAAGCGTATAGCCGTCGGTACAGGATGGCGGAACGACCGTCTCCTTAAACGAATGCACGTGCTCCCCGTCCTTCTCGCAGGAGGCAAAGCAAAACACGGCAAAAATAAGCGTGAGTAAAAGAAGAATGCCGGATCCTGTTTTCAGATATGTTTTCATCTTTGATTTCCTTTTCAGTTACTTGCGTGATAAAGTGTGTCCATCTCCCCGCCGAAGACCGTTCTCCATTGTTCCCCGGTCCCGGGAAAGTCAATCTGTTTTAAAGCGTAGCACGCCTCGAAAGCGCTCCGGTCGACCAAGGCGGACGGGACCGAGCCGAGGCGGATCGTTTCCAGACGGTAGCAGTAACGAAACGCGCCCGCGCCGATACGGCAAACCGATCCGGGAAGCGTCAGAGATTGCAACGACGTGCAGAACGAGAACGCGTTGACGCCGATCTCGCATACGGGTTTTCCGTTGATATAGGCGGGGACCGTTACGTCGGTTCCGTTTCCCCGGTACCCGGTTACGGTAAGACCGCCGCCGCGCTCGGAGACGGTAAAATCGCCGGCGGTACTCTCGCCGCGCCACGCGGCGTAGAGCGTACAGTTATTTTCGGTGGGAACGGTCTTCGCCGGGCTGGTCAGTCCCGCGTCGCAATACCATCCGGCAAATATCTCTTCCCCGCGTGTCGGGACGGGCAACGTCTGTTCCACCGTATAACGGTTCTCGGTCCCGGCGGGAAGCGTCCCGCCGTTGGTTTCAAACCGGACCGAATAGACGATCGGGGAGTATCGCGGCTCGAAACTGACCGAAACCGATCCGTCCTTCCCGCGTCCGGAAGTGACCTCCCACCCGGTAAAGCGATAGCCGCTGCGTTCAGGCGCTTCCAGGTTATCCGCCAAATTCTTGACGTGCTTTGCGTCGAGTTCGTTGGAATCAATCTTCAAAACCGTTCCGCCGGAACTGCTGTGCGCACAGCCGACGACGGCGGAAGACGCGAAAAGAATCAGACAGAGGAGCGTCGCAAGCGCGATCCCGCTTCGGCGCGGCTGCGGATCGAGCAGTTCACGGAAACGCTTTACCCGGTCGCTCTGTCCGGAGAAACCCGCGCTCAATCCGATCGGCGTGCGCAGGTTCTCCCGCATAACGGAAAAGATGGTCTGACCGTACGTACAGCGTCCGTCAGCATCAAGCCCGTTCAGAACCGCCTCGTCACAGGCAAGTTCGGTTTCCGCCTGCCCCCGACGGGCAAAGAGCCACACCAATGGGTTCCACCAGAAACAGCAGACGTCGACGAACAGGATCCGTCTGATCCAGAGATCACGGCGACGATAGTGGTTCAATTCGTGCCTGAAGACCATGGCGAGCGCCTCCGGCGAAAGGTCGGTTTTACCGATGACAATCGCGGGGCGGAACAGTCCGCACAAATGCGGAACGACGCTTGCTTGCGCGATCAGAAGACGAGGGCGAGAGACGCCCGAAAGATCCCGGCACACCGCTTCATAGATCCGGAGCGTTTCGCCCTGCGCCGGCATCGCGTCCCGGCGGATCTTACGCGAGGCGGAGTACTGCGGGAAGAAGAGCAGGCAAAAAGCGATAAGAGCGCCGCCGCTCCAGACGGCTGAAACGAGATACGGAAGGATCCCGAACAAGTCGGTTTTCTTCGTTTCTCCCATGCTCCCCGTCGGTGCGGTCGCGATCGGATCGGCAGTTTCGCGTTCCGATCCGGCTACATCGTTTCTCTTTTGCTCCGCTTGCTCTGCTTCAAGCAGAACGGTCGTGTCGGCGTCGGTCGGAACCGTCGCTTCAACCTCCCCCTCGGTCGCAGTCCGGTGCGTCTCGCCCTCTACCGCTGTTACCGTCGTTTCCCGTGACAGGGAAAACGGGATCAGCGCGGGAAAGAAGAACCCGGTCGGGATCAGGATCCGGAGCGCGCACGCCGTCAGAATCAGGCAGCAGACCGCGTGGCGGATCCGCTTTCCGAACAAGCGGAGCACAAGAAGAACAAGCCCACTCAACACGACCGACGAAGCGGCAAACAGTGTCAGAACGGACAGTAAGAACGTTCCGCTCATACCGTCTCTCCTTTATTGTTTCCGTCGGGACACGCCGTTTCCCCGTCGCTCGGCGGCGTCGCCGCGCAGGC
>CACYZS010000210.1 GCA_902778985.1 uncultured Ruminococcus sp. | reverse complement strand
CCGTCGAGTTTGTCGATCTGTCCTTCACCGAAGAAGAGTTTGGTCGGTATCGCGTGGGTGAAGTTTCGCATGGGGTTCTCCTTTCATATCACGCCCCAACGGGGCATATCATGCGAACGTATGTTCGCAATTCATGACGGCTTTGCCGTCAATTCATGTGCAGAAGGCACAATTCATGCCGACAGGCAATTCATTCGTTCTTTTTTGCCGTATTGATGGACGCGATCAGCAGTTTTCGTATCTTACTGCATTGTGAGATCATTTTCGAATATTCTTCTTCGTTGATGATTCCGGAATCGTGAAAAATGTCAAGCCAATAATCGGTTTCGTAACACCCTTTCAAAGCGATCTGGAACTTGTTGACGAAATCCGCCTTGCTGGAAGCATAGTTTGCTTCGTGAATATTGGCGCCGATACTTGTACCGCTTCGGAGCAACTGCGAGATGATTGCCGACGCTTTTTTTCGGCTCTTCAACGTGTCGCAAAGGCTAATGGTGTCAACGGCAAACGATTTGGAAAGGATCACAAGATGATTATCTGCCATTTTGATCTCCTTGCATATTGATTGAATGAATTGACGGCGGTGCCGTCATGAATTCTCGCCGTCAGCGACGGCTCCGTGAATTCTCGCTTCGCTCCGTGAATTGAATTGCGCCCGCCTTCATGCCCCGCAGGGCAATTCATGCGCCCTGCCCATTCCCCGCGAATCGCGGACGCGATTCGGCGGGGACACCGTGGGGGCGGCGCAATTCATCAATCGAGACAGTCTCCGCGCTGTCTCGATTACAGCGCGTTCTTCAATCTCTCCTCTACGTTCGTTCCGTCGATATCGAGCCCGGTGGCCTTGATCTGCTCGACCGCCTTGATGCCGTAAAAGTTCTGCGCCAGCGCGCGGACGTACCCGAAGCCGTATTCTTCCGGGACGTATTCGCCGCCCGCCGTGGTGATGTAGGTCAGTTTTTTCGCGCGGCACAGCCCTTTCGGGATGCCGTCGGGAGTATAGCGGAAAGTGATTCCGAGGACCGTCACCTGTTCAAGGTACTGTTTTAAGACGGCGGGGAAGGAGAAGTCCCAGAAGGGCGCGGCGATCACGATCCCGTCGGCCTCGGCGAACTGCCGCGCCAGATCGAACGTGGGATCGTCGAACTTTCCTTCGGCGAGCAGTTGGTTGCGCTTGACAAGGAACGCTTCGTCGACCTTGGGAAAGTCGAGATCGGTCAGCCGGATCTCGGTCACGGGTCCCGCACTTGAAAGGATCCGCTCCGCCAGTTGGCGCGTTCTTGAGTCTTTTCTTACGCAGGCGTTGATGAAAAGCAACATCGTCTAACACCTCTTTCTTGTCAAAAATCAGGGGACGTCGGGGTTACTTTCTTTTCGGCGGCTCGATCTCGTTTGCTTTGTGGTAGCGCGCCTTTTCCGCGTACATCATGTTGTCGGACTCCTTCAGAAGCGTGTCGATCGACTTCGCGCCGTCGAGGGAGTAACTGTACCCGATCGAACAACTGTATTTGGTCTCGGCGACGTTCCGTTCGATCCGCTCGACGAGTTGCGAAACTTCCAGGTGCGTGACGCGGCGGCAGACGATCACGAATTCGTCGCCCCCGACGCGGTAGAGCGATTGCTTACGCCCGAGCGCGCGCGTGAAACAGACGGCAAGGACGGTCAGCGCCTCGTCCCCGGCGGCGTGTCCCTGCGAGTCGTTGATGACCTTCAGTCCGTTCATATCCAGCGACACGAGCGCCGTGATCTCCTCGGGTTCGTCGGCGACGTCGGCATAGTACGCCTGCCGGTTGAGCGCGCCGGTCAGGGCGTCCTTCTTGGTCAGTTGCAGGATCGAGAAGACGTAGTAGACGAACAGGGCGATCGAGATGGTCGCGCAGAAGAACTGCGAGAATTCACGCCCGATCACGAAGGGAAGGATCAGGTCGGATAAGAACGTGAAGCAGAAGAACAGGATCGGAACGATCTCCGCCGCCGTCTTGTTGCTGCGCGCGTAGAGGATATAGATCACGAACACGCAGTAGAAGCCCGCCATTACGTAGGGGAAGTATCCGAGCGGTCCGCGCACGAGTTCGTTGCTTGCGTCAAGGGCGAACACGACGCCGTTGAAGATCGAGACGATATTCACGGCTGCCATCGCCATCGCGGGAATGAAGATGAACCAGCGGAAGCGTTTCACCAGCGTAAAAATGACCATCGCCAGAATGAACGGCGTGGAACTGTAGCGGATCGCCATCAGAACCAGCCGCACCTTCTGGTGCGTCCCAGAATCCGCCAGCCGGAACTCGGCAAAGACCGCGACCGACAGCAAAAAGACCGCGAGGATCATCACGAGCATTCGCCGGATGGTTCGTTTGTCCAAAAACACCGTCATTTTGAGCGAGATCGCAAACGCGAACAGCACGAGGATCAGCGTCCAGTTTTGAACAATAAAGTCTTTGATCACGTGGTTTTTCTCCTTTTATCTTTATCCGATCTCACAGATCTCTTTGGCTTTCGCGAGGT
>CACYZS010000209.1 GCA_902778985.1 uncultured Ruminococcus sp. | reverse complement strand
GGAGAAGGTCGGGAACGCGGACGAATACGAGACGCCCGCGAGGTAGGTCTCGCCCTTTTCGGCGATCGGGTGGTCGATCAGCGTTTGTTCCAGCATCAGGTCGTAGATCGCGTCGGGTTCGCGCTCGTAGTCGGCGGAATCTTTACCCAGACCCACGGCGAACCACACGCCGTCCTCCCCGTCGCGGATCTCGCCGCAGGCGAAGGGAGAGAGCGAGAAGATATCGGAAACCAGCGCGCGTTCGAGGGGCGTATTGCCCTGATCTTTCGCGACGTAGAACCCGTGCTCCATTTCGTCGGCTGAAAGCACCCGATCCGAGAAGGTGGCGATCAGCACGCTCTTCACGTCGTCGTAGGACGACGCAGTCGCCAGGCGGTCGTGCATCTCGGTAGCGAACTGCCGCGCTCCGTCGCGTCCCTGCCACATCTCGTCGGACACGAACACCCAGACGCCGTGGGCGCAGAGAGCGGAATCGAAAAAAGGCGCGCGCGTCGGTCGGAACGCCGGTATCACGGCCGAGGGCGTAGTTGGTCACCAGATATTCGTAGAGCGCGGCTTGCGTCGCGTCGAAACGGTAGATTAGGCGGTTGACCGCGTCGGTCAGGTTCGCCGCGGCGAGCGCCGCTTTGTACTTCTCGCGGGTCCCGAAGCCCTCGACGATCACGCCGTTGACTTCCCCGCCCTCGTAGTCGACCTTGACGCGCTCGGCGACCGTTTCGTCGATCAGGTCGCCGTAGGGATCGACGCCGCTCTCTTTGGCGACGTCAAAGGTGGCGTAGAGGTACGCGATCTCCCGCAGGACCGCGGTCTTCGCGCTCTCCCACCCCTCTTCGGTCATGCCTTCGGTTCTGCCCGAGTACATCGCAGAAAAATAGGCGCGGAAGAGTTCGTATTTCACCTCGTGCCCGCCGAGGGTGGCGACGGTGGTCGATTCCTTCTTCGAGGAAGCGATCTCGGCGTAGTCGTCCTTGCCGCACGAGGCGAGCGAAAAGAGCGTCGCACAGAGCGCGACGAGCGTCACGATAATCAGATAGAAACGGCGTCGTTTCATCATGGCAGATCTCCCGTCTGTCGGTTCGTTGCTTTTATTGTAGCACGGATTTGTGTCTAAACCGTGAAAAACGGATACTTTTTTTACCTTGTCGCGCAGGATACCGCTTTCCCACCCGCATACCGCCCCTTTTTACAAGGGTGCGTTTTGTCTCTTTACTTTCCGGATGATTTTGGTATAATATTAATTGAAAGCCGCAAAAGAACGAAAGGAGCCGCAACGTGAGTCTTTCACAAACAATCGCGGAACTGCGGACGGCAAACGACCTCTCGCAGCAAGAACTTGCCGACCGCCTGTTCGTCTCACGCGACCTCGTCTCCAAATGGGAGAGGGGTGAGCGGACGCCGGTCTTTCGGACGATCGAGAAGATCGCCGAAACGTTCGGTGTTTCGATTGACCGACTGTGCGACCGACGCGCGTTGCTCGTTCGTGAACTCGAAGATTGCCTTCCGGAAGACGTTGCTCTCGAAGACGACGAATTGACCGCGTTTCTGGATCGATTTCTGCGGAACGTCTCTCCGCGGACGGCAAACATCTTTCTCAATCGGTATTGTTTCTTGAAAACAACGTCCGAGATCGCCGAAAAATACGGGATTGGCGAGAACCACGTTCGCAGTATCTTATCCAAAACTCGAAGAAGGCTGAAAAAAGCGTTGCAGGAGAGAAAAGTATGAACGGAGATAGGTTATACGAAGCGCTGTCGCACGTCGGCACGGATCTGATCGACCGCGCGCGCAAAACCCCCGCCGATGACCGCCCGAAAAAGGTGCGCCACCCCGTTGTGCGGCGGCTGGCGGCGATCACGGGGTGTGCCTGTTTTCTTCTCGTCGGCGCAATTCTGTTCGCACGTTTCCTTCCCGGTCACGGTAACGGTTCGACCTACGGATTGATGCTGATGGCGGTGGACGCCGACGAGATGGACCTTGACGAACTCAACGCGAAGATAGGTTATACGCATTGGACCGAACGGAACGATTATTGCGATCCGGCGCAACCGGGGACCGTTGAGATCGAAATTCTCGGTGAAACGGTTTCCGGGACTTACGTGAGGTCGTTCTATCGGTACGGTTCGCTGGTTCCGTTCCATACCTATCGGGTCGAAGACGGGTCGGAGTTCGATATTGAGCCCCACGGAGAACTCGCGCAGTATTCCTGGCCTCCGATGACGGCGAGCGAAAGAAAAGACGCCGGAGAACGGATCTCGGACGAAGAAGCCGTCGCAGTCGCCCGCGATCTGTTTGAAAGATTGACGCCCTATCACGCGGACGATTATTCGATCGACGTGGCAGCGTATTACGAAACGCTCGAAGTGATCGAGATCTTTTTCCACAAGGAAATGGCGGGGATCCCTACCGCGGATTGGGCAAGGTTTTACCTTTATAAAAACGGGCGGCCGATAACTTTTGCATCCTGCGCACTCAATGCGATCCCGAAAAACGGTTACCGATACTTCGATTATGACGCCATCGATCGGGAGGTCGTCGAATACTGTAACAAACAGGGGCTTATCAACCTGATCAAGAGTCTTGACGACAGCGTCTCGGATCTTGACGAAACCGCGTTCGTTTCCGTCGATTTTTGCGACTGGACCCATATGATCACCGCCGACAGATACGAAGGAGAGCCCTGCGTCATCGTCTCGGTTCGGATCCGGTATGAAACGGTCCGCGACGGGAACGCGGAGGAGAGCCGTATCGCTCTGACCTTCGTTTCACCGTCGGGCAAAATCCACGCGATCCCCTCGGATCCGGCAACGCCCGCCAAAGAGATCGTCGAGCCGAGCGAAGGGCTGACCTACGCGTCCAACGGAGACGGGACCTGCTCCGTTACCGGGATTACCGGCAAACAGCTGGTCATCCCCGATACCTCCCCCGACGGCGATACCGTCACGTCCGTCGCGGAAAGCGCGTTTCGCGGAGTCGATACGCTCATGTCGGCGGTCTTGCCCGATACCGTAAAAACGATCGGACTCTACGCGTTTGCGGGATGCTCGTTATCCGAGATCGATTTCGGCAACGGCGTTGAGTATATCGGTCCCAGCGCCTTCAATTCCGCCAATTATCTTACTTCCGTCTATATCCCCGATAGCGTCAAGACGATCGACCACGGCGCATTTTGCTGGTGCGCTCGCCTGAAAAACGTCTCGATCGGTAACGGGCTGATCACGCTTGAGCGACAAGCGTTTGCATACTCCCCGGGCGTTCACTACACCGAATACGAAAACGGTCTCTATCTCGGAAACCGCAGCAACCCTTATTCCGTTTTGATCGACGTTGCCGACGATACCTGCGCGTCCATTGCGATCCACCCCGACACGAAGACACTTGGCTTCGGCGCGTTCAGTGGGTGCAGTAACCTGACCTCGGTCATTCTTCCCGCGGGATTGACCAGTATCGGGAAATACGCTTTTAATTGTTGCTTCAGTTTAACCGAAATAACGATCCCCGCAACCGTTACGACCATCGGTATCGAGGCGTTCAACACCTGCCCCTCTTTGACCGCCGTCACGTTTGAATACGACGGTGAATGGACGCTTCGCTATCCCGAGGATTGGATCGAGCGAGATCCCGATACCTTCGGCGTAGAGATTACCTTCACGAGCGGTACGCCCGAAGAGAACGCCCACGATCTGACGTATTCCTACATCCATCAGAGTTGGACAAAGAACTGACTTGCGCGAAAAAACGAACGGGCGACCGATGGTTTATCGGTCGCCTTTCTCGTGGGAAGGATCATCTTTTCGCGCGCTGCGCCCGCGCGGGACTTGACAGAGGGGATAAAGAGGTATATAA
>CACYZS010000208.1 GCA_902778985.1 uncultured Ruminococcus sp. | reverse complement strand
GTTATTCCTCAATACCCAACGCCATCCAGTAATCGTCCATCACTTTCTGCGTCGCGTCGTCGAGGGTGTGGTAGTACTGCATCTTCGCGGGATCCGCCTTGTAGGAGGCGGGAAGTTCGTAGAGGATCTTATACTCGTCGGTCCCCTCGCAGTAGTCGTAGTCGGGATTGGTACGGACGGCGAGGTTCGGAGAGGCGTAGCAGATGTAGTTGGCGTTCTCGGTCGCGATCACGGGATCGAGCATGAAGTCGATGAAGAGTTTCGCCGCGCCGACGTTCTTCGCGGTCTTGGGAATGCACATCGAGTCGACGAAGATGTTGGTCCCCTCTTTCGGATAGTAGAAGGCGAGGTCCTCGTTCTCCTGCATCATCTGCAGACAGTCGCCGGCGTAGTACGCGGCGGCAACGGCGTTGCCGAGTTCCATCTTGTCGTAGATCTCGTCCATCAGGTAGATGCAGTGCGCGTTCTGCTCGACGAGTTTGTCGTACGCCGCTTTCCAGTCGGCGGCGTCGGTCGTGTTGACGTCCAGCCCGAGGTAGCACATCGCAACGCCGAACGCGTCGCGCGGGTTGTTCATGTTGATCAGTTCACCGGTCCTGTACTGATCCGACCAGAGGAGCGACCAGGACTGCTCGGCTGCCTCGGCTTCGCTGACCTTGGTCTTGTTGTAGACGATGCCGACCATACCGACCGAGTAGGGCACCGAGTATTCGTCGTTCGGGTCAAAGTAGAGCCCCTTATACTCGGGCGCGACGTTCTCGTAGTTTTTCAGGTCCGAGGTGTCGATCTTCCGGATCAGATCGTCCTGGATCAGCCGGGCGATCATATAGTCGGAGGGGATCACGACGTCGTAGGACGCGCCGCTCTTCAGTTGGGCGTAGAGTTCCTCGTTGGTCGAGAAATAGTCGTACTTGACCTTGATCCCGTAGACCTTCTCGAACGCCTTGACGACGTCGAGCGAACCCTCGCTGCCGTCCGAGATGTACTCGCCCCAGTTGTAAACGTAGAGCGTCGTACCCTTGTATTCGGTGTCGATCGGTTCAAATTCCCACTTGTCGTCCCCGCCGCAGGACGAGAAAGACAGGACCAGGGCGGCGAGCATACCGAGCGTCAGCAGCACGGCAAAGAGACGGACAAAAAGGTTCTTTTTCATTTTCATTGGTTCTCCTTCAGTTTCTTTTTCGCGTTCCGGGCGGCGATCTTTTTGGGGTTGCGACGTGCGTCCATTCGTGCCTGCAGGATATTCGAGAGGATCAGAAGGACGAGAATGACGAGAAAGATCAGCGTCGAGAGCGCGTACATATCGGGGGTGACCTTCTTTTTGGTCATGGCGTAAATGTAGGTCGGCAGCGTGTAGAACCCTTCGCCCTTGGTGAACTGGGTGATGATGAAGTCGTCAAGCGAGAGGGTGAACGCCATCAGTAGTCCGGACAGAACGCCGGGCAAAATCGAGGGCAGTTCGACGCGGAAGAAGGTCTCGATCGGCGTGCAGCCGAGGTCCGCCGCCGCTTCCAAGAGGTGTTTGTCCATCTGCCGGATCTTGGGCATGATCGACAGGATCACGTACGGCAGGTTGAAGGTAACGTGCGCGATCAGAACCGTCAGGAAACTGCGGCTCGCGATCCCGAGAGCCGAACCGACGAAGACGAAGAACATCAGCATCGAGACGGCAGTGACGATATCGGGGTTCATCATCGGGATATTGGTCACGCTCTGCATCGTGTTGCGCACCCAGCGCTGTTTCAGGCGGGAGAGCCCCACGGCGGCGAGCGTCCCGAGGACCGTCGCGATCAAGGACGACAGGACGGCGAGTTTCAGGGTGTTCAGAAGCGCCTCGCCCGCCTTCTCGTCGCGGAAGAGTTCACCGTACCATTTGAGGGAGAATCCCGAGAAAACGGCGGTCGACCGCGTGCTGTTGAAACTGAACAGCATCATGACGATGATCGGGGCGAACAGGAAGAGCAGGATCAGGATAATGTATATACGGGACAGGGTTTTCATATGACCACCCCCCCGTCGTTGTCACCGAATCGGTTGGTGATCAGCATACTGACGATGATCAGGATCATCAAAATAAAGGAGAGCGCGGAACCGATCTCGTAGGCGGCGACGTTGTGAAGCGAAATGCGCTGTTCGATCACGTCGCCGATCAGGCGGATCCTGCCGTCCGAGAGCGATTTGGAGATAAAGAAGGTCGAGATCGAAGGGACGAAGACCATCGTGATCCCCGAGACGATCCCCGAGACCGAGAGCGGAAGCACGACGCGGAAAATGGTCTGGAACCCGTTGCAGCCGAGATCCGCCGCCGCCTCTTTCAGGCGCGGGTCGATCTTCGCGACCACCGAATAGATCGGCAGGATCATATACGGCAGGTAGTTGTAGACCATACCGACCACGATCGCGAACTCGGAATTGAGGAACCCGATCGGTTCGATGCCGAAATGCCCGAGAAAACTGTTCAAAGGTCCGTTGGTCTCGAGCAGCAGTTTGAGCGAATAGGTGCGGATCAGGAGGTTGATCCACATCGGGAGCATAAAGAGCAGGATCGCGAGCGACTGGTTGCGGGGCTTCCGCGCGACGGCGAGCGCGAGCGGATATGCGAGGAGCAGACAGATCGCGGTCGACTCGAGCGCCAGAAGCACCGAACGCTTCAGAACCGCAAAGTAGGACGCAGAAAAGACCTCTTTGATGTGCGCGAGCGTGAAACTGCCGCTCGGATCGGTGAAGGTGTAGTATACGACGAAGATCAGCGGCGCGAGGATGAAAAGCAGGCACCACAGTCCGTGCGGCGCGACCGTAACGGCGCGGACGATCGCCGGGCGGCGGCTTGCTTTGACCCTCGGCGGGCGGGCGGCTTGGTCAGTCATTGTTTTCGCCCTCCGATGCGGGCGCCTCTTCCCCGCCGTCCCCGGCTTCGGTCTCCTCGTCGTCCCCGCCGTCGAGCCGTTCGATCACGTTGCCGTGCTCGTCAAGTTCCACGTCGGGATTGGAGATCTCGTCCATCTCGTCGGAAAAACTCGAGTAGTCGCCGATGGTTCCGGAGAACTCGGACTTCTTCATGATATGGATGGCGTCGGGCTCGATGTAGATGCCGATATCCGAGTCAACCGCCACGAAGTCGGTGGTCTGGATCATCCACATAAAGCCGTTGACGTCGACGATGATCTCATAGTGCACGCCCTTGAACGTGACCTTCGTGACGTGCCCGCGGAGCATCCCCTTTTCGAGCGGAACGACGTCCACGTCCTCGGGGCGGATCACGACGTCGACCGGCTCGTTCTTGTCAAACCCCCGGTCAAGGCAGTCGAAAACGCGACCGTCAAAGAAAACCTTGTAATCCTCCCGCATCACGCCGTCCACGATGTTGGACTCGCCGATGAAGTCGGCGACGAAGGCGTTTTTGGGTTCGTT
>CACYZS010000207.1 GCA_902778985.1 uncultured Ruminococcus sp. | reverse complement strand
TTGTAATAAGGCGTAACGGCAAGAACGGCGTCCGCGCCGCCCGCCTGCGCACGTCTGCAAAGGTCGACCGCCCTGGCAGTCGAATTTGATCCGACGCCGACGATCACGGGGATCTTCCCACCCACCCCCTCGACGGCTGATGCAATCAAACGCTCCCATTCGGCGTCCGAGAGCGTCGCCGCCTCTCCCGTCGTTCCGGCGACGCAGAGCGCGTCGGTCCCGCAGGACAACTGCCGCCCGACAAGCGACCGGAAAGTCTTATAATCGACTTCCCCTTCGGAAAAAGAAGTAGCAAGGGCGGTACAGACGCCCCGGAAGATCGGTTCTTTCATTGTTTCTCTCCCCGGCGGAAAACGCCGATTTTGTTTTTGATCCTTACTGTATTCTATGTTTCCCTATCGGAAAGAGGTGCCTATGGCAAATCAGATCATCGTGAACGAAAAGGTCCCGACGACGCTCCTGACCTCGGATTTCGACTACGAACTCCCCGAGGAACTGATCGCGCAGTCGCCCGCCGAGCGGCGGGACGGCTCCCGCTTGATGGTCGTCGACCGCAAAAAGGACGCGCCCGAACACCGCGTCTTTTCGGACGTTATCGACTATCTCCGCCCGGAAGATATCCTCGTCGTCAACTCGTCGAAGGTGATCCCCGCGCGGCTGCTCGGCGTGACCGAACGCTCGGGCGGCACGATGGAACTTTTGCTCTTAAAATCTCTGCCACAGGGACGTTGGGAGACGCTGGTCCGTCCGGGGAAACGCGCGAAGACGGGCGACGTGCTTCTCTTCGGCGACGGTCTGCTCCGCGTGAAGGTCGAGGACGTCAAAGACGACGGGAACCGGATCGTCTCGTTTGACTACGACCGCGCGCGCTTCAAAAACGACTACGAACTGCTCGACGCGATCGGCGAACTTCCCCTTCCCCCGTATATTCACAAGAAGCAGAAGGACCTCTCGCGCTACCAGACGGTCTACGCCAAAGAGGAGGGATCCGCCGCCGCGCCGACGGCGGGGCTCCACTTCACCCCCGAACTGCTCGACGCGATCAAACGAAAGGGCGTCGGATACGCCGAGGTCACCCTGCACATCGGGCTCGGCACCTTCCGCCCCGTCAAGGAAAAGAAGATCGCCGATCACCTGATGCACACCGAACATTTCCACCTTGACGAGGACGCAGCCTCCGAGATCAACCGTCGTCGCGCCGCGGGCGGACGCGTGGTCGCGGTCGGGACCACCTCCTGCCGCGTGCTCGAGAGCGTCGCCGACGACAACGGCGTCGTTCACGCGACCGAGGGCGACACCGGGATCTTCATCTACCCCGGATACCGTTTCAAAGCGATCGACGCACTGATCACCAACTTCCACCTGCCCCAATCGACGCTCCTGATGCTGGTCTCGGCGTTTGCGGGGCGCGAAAGGATGCTCGAGGCGTACCGGATCGCCGTCCTGGAGCGCTACCGCTTCTTCTCCTTTGGGGACGCGATGTTCATCTGCTAAAGAAATCGTTTGACAAAAGCGCCGCGAAAGTGGTACAATAAACATTGATGAAATAAACGGGAGTACTGATATGCCTACTTGGGAAGAAATCAAAGCGGTACTGTGGGAATGGACGCGGACGCACGGTCTTCGGATCGCCATCGCGCTGATCATTCTCTTCGTATCGTTCCGGATCATCAATCTGGTTTCGCGCCTGATCCTGCGCCGTTCCGAAAAGAAAAATAAGGTCGACAAGACCGTGTCCCGCACCGTGATCTACGTCGTTCGCGTCGTGGTGAAGGTGCTGATCGCCGTCGCGCTGGTCGCCTACGTCGGGATCGACACGTCGGGTTTAGCGGCTCTGCTCGCCGCCGGGGGCGTTACCATCGGTCTCGCGGTCAACGGAGCCCTCGGGAACATCGCGGGCGGCGTCCTGATCATCGTGACGCGTCCCTTCCGGCTCGACGATTTCATCGAAGTCGCGGGTTACTCCGGAACGGTTGAGGATATCCGGCTCGTTTCGACGCGTCTGCGCACCCCCGACAACAAGGTCGTGGTCGTCCCGAACGGGACCGCTTCGTCCGCCGTCGTCGTCAACTATTCGGTCAAGGATACGCGCCGGATCGACATCACGCTTCCCATCGGGTACGAGGACGACCGTCCGCGCGCACAGAAACTCCTGCTCGAACTCTGCAAGAAAAAGAAGACAGTCCTGAAGGATCCCGCGCCGATGGTGCGCGTGATGTCGAACGGACAGAGCGGCGTCGAACTGATCGTCCGCGTATGGGTAAGAAGCGTCGACTACTGGTCGACCTACTTCGACTTGATCGAGGACTGCAAGACCACGCTTGACGCCGCCGGGATCAAGATCCCCTATCCGCAGATGGACGTGCACATCAAAAAAGAAAAATAAAAGAACGGGCGCGAAAAACGCGCCCGTTTCTTAAAAAAAGCGGGTCGACCGCGGGCGCGACCTCTTCGGCCGGGGCTTCCGCCACGGGGGTTTCGGGCTCTGCGGGGGCCTCTTCCTCTTTTGCGGGAGCGGCGCCGACCGTCTCACCGTTCCGACCGGCAATCAGCACGCACCCCTCGGGAACGGCGAACCGAACGGCCTTCTTGGCGATCCCGATGGTAAATTCGGTCCCGTCGACGATCTCGCCGTCGACCGACATCGAGAAGCCCTCGGGCGCCTTGACGGAGACCTCTTTGGCGCGGCGGTAGGTGATGTATTTCTGGAAGCGGGCGTCGTCCAGGTGCGTACCGTTGGTGTACGAACCGAGCAGACGGACGAAGGTGATCCGGGACAGAGGACGGAACGCCGTGACCTCGATAAGCCCGTCGTTGTTGATCGCGCGGGGCGCGCAGAAGAAGCCGCCGCCGACGTAACCGCCGTTCGCGAGCGTGCAGAGCAGGATGCGTCCCTTGGTGTCGACGCGTTCGCCGTCCGCCGTGATCTCGCACTTGTTGCGCATCGCCTTGATCAGTCCGGTCAGAACGCCGGTGACGTAGGCGTGCTTGCCGCCGATGATCTTTTTCCGTTTGACCTTGATCATGGTCTTGGCGACCGTGGTATCAAAGCCGAAGTTGGTGATGTTGATCGAATAGCGGAACTCCCCGGGCTTGCCGTTATCGACCGTGAGAAGGTCGATCTCGTCCTCGGGCGCGTCGAGCAATTTTTTGAAATCCAGGAAGTTGTCGCGGCCGCCGTAGTATTTGACGAAGTCGTCGCCGCTGCCGGAAGGATACACGCCGACCGAAGCGTTGTCAAACCCGACGACGCCGTTCACGACCTCGTTCAGAGTGCCGTCGCCGCCGCAGGCGTAGAACCGCGCCTGTACGCCGTTGTGCTCCTCAAGCCAGGTCTTCACGTACCTCGTGGCGTCCCTCGGTCCCTGCGTGACGTAGAATTCGCAGTCGTAGCCCGGGATGGCGGAAACGGCATTTAATATTCAATTCATAAAAGAGAGTATAATGTCAAACGAAAACGAGAAAAAGAAGGGGTGGACGTTCCTTGCTGCGCTTCAGATACGTCGTAATGCGGAGTTTCTTCCGGATGCTGTGGATGGTGTTTCAGGCGAAATACTATCACCGTCACCGGGAGAAGTACGACGAACTCTTCCGCTACCGTCACGTGCAGAAGATGGTGACCTATCTCCGGAAGAACGCGAAGACCGAGTCGATCGTCACGGGGGAGGAAAATCTTCCGACCGAGGGCGGCTACATCATGTACGCCAACCATCAGGGCAAGTACGACGCGATCGGACTGCTCTCCTATCACAAGGAGCCCTGTTCGGTCCTGATCGAGATCGGCAGTTCCCGTGTTTTTTCGACAAACGAAGCGATCGCGCTGCTCGACGGGATCCGGATCGACCAGAAACGCCCGCGCCAGCAGGTCAAGTGCCTTCGCCAGATGGGCGAGGAAGTCCGCGATAAAGGGCGAAAATTCATCGTTTTTCCCGAAGGGAAATGGGGGAAAAACAAAAACACGCTCCAGGAATTTCACGACGGCTGCTTTTACAGCGCGATGATCGCGAAATGCCCGATCGTTCCGGTGGCGCTCATCGACTCGTGGAAGTCCATGAACACCAACAAGATCCGCGGCAAGGTCGTGACCGAGATACGCTATCTCAAAGCCATTCCCTATTCCGAATACGAAAACCTGACGCGCGCCGAACTCTGCGTACTTGTCAAAACGCGTATTCAGGACGAGATCGACCGCGTTCTCGGCGAACGGTCGAAAGAACAGGCGTGATCAGTCCCCGAACAGTTCGGTGATCGGATCGGTCTCTCCGTTCACGGCGGTATTCCCCTCTCCGCGTTCCGCGGGGGCGGCGGGGCCGCCGTTTTCTCTATCCTCCTCGGTCATCAGAGGACGGTCGGTGTAGATGGTCAGTTCTGCGACGTCGGGGGTACGCCCCGGCTTTTTCTTGCTCTTTTTGTCGCGGCGAAGCAGGTTCATCAGCGCCACTTCCCCGTTTCTCCAGACGTAGGTGCGGGCGTCCTCGACGTTCTCGCGCACCATACCGATCCCGAGCGCCGCGAGCGTCGGATCGGAATACGCCGAAGAAGTCAGGATCACGTCTCCCTTCTTGGCGCGCAGACGAAACCGAAAGGAACCGGCGGCGTCGCGCATGATCTCGTAACGAGGCGCCTTGGGCAGCGGCTTTCCGACCTCGGTCAGATCCGCCTCCCCCGCGTTCTTCCCCTGCTCCATCACGGTCAGGATGCCTTTTTTGCAGGCGTCCTCGGTGATATAGACCGGAGAAGTCGAGAGGATCAGGCGGTTTGGCGCATAGAGTTGAAAGACGAAGCCGTCCTTGACCCGCCGCATAACGAAACTGCCCATTCGTCGCCCCCCTTTCGCTCCGACGGCTTGCTTTTCGTCGGAGAAAATGTTATACTGATTATAGTATACAATACTTTACGCCGCCGCTCGTTTTTGAGTTTTCATCTGGTCGTCCTCGTTCTGGCGGGGCTTTTTATCGGCGTTTTCTTTTTGTTTTCGCACCTCCGCTCATCGGGCGTCCCCGTTTTGACCTGCCCTTTGCATGACATTCTGCACGTCTACTGTCCGGTCTGCGGGGGTTCGCGCGCGGTATTTGCGATCCTGCGCTTCGATTTCCCGACCGCGTTTCGGCTCAATCCTCCGGTTCTGCTGTCGTTCCCGGTCCTGCTCTTCTATTACGTCAAAGCGCTGATCGCCTTTATCCGCGGCGGTCCTTTCTCGTACCGGATCCCGCGCGGCTGGACGATCGCGCTGCTCTCTCTGTTCGTCGTTTTCTTTTTCATCCGGAACGTCCTTCTGATCGGGTTCGGCTTCGATCCCGCCGGGGATTTCATTCGCGCGTAAACGATATAAAACAACCGACCGCCTTCGTTTGCAGGCGGTCGATTTCCTTTTTACGCCATATGGATCCAGTCGGGAATCTCTCCCGACGGCTTTACGTTTTCGAATTCTCCTGTTTCAAGCAAGAGAACGATGGTCCCTATGACCAAAACAATCATCAAACAACCGAGAACGATATCGATGATCCCGAGGACTTTTCCCGCTGTCGCGTCGGACGATTTGTGACCTAGCGTCCGGATCGACTTGTTCGCTTTGCAGAGAGCGATGATCCCCAGAACGATCCCGGCGATCCGGTTGAAGCAAAGCGCAAGTGCAAGTCCGATGAAACCGAGGATCTTGGATACCTTGCCGTTAGAGTCGCGCGGCGGCATGACGGGGCGCTCCGGGATGATCCCGTTCCCCGGCGTCGGCGGCGTATACTGGGTGTAATACCGCTTTTCTTCCGGTCCGTCGTATTTCGGTTTCTCGTCCCAGTTGTCGGTCCCGGAGGTTTCGGGCTCGGTATTTCCCGGTTCCGCCGAGCCGAAATCGATTTTATCAAAATCGATCTTCTCAA
>CACYZS010000206.1 GCA_902778985.1 uncultured Ruminococcus sp. | reverse complement strand
ATACAATTCTTTTGTTTTCCGGTCTGTGCCGTCGATCGCGCGCCTTACGCTTCGGTGATCAGGGGATCTATGGCATTTACAGCGACGGACTTCATTCCCCCCTTGCATCCGTCCTTCGTCTTGTACCCCTCTTCGCTGATCGCGATGCTTTCGCCGTTGGTGGCGAAGAGACGGTAGCGGAACAGTCCCGCCTTGTCGAGGTAGATCTCAAATTTCGGGAAGGGGACGCGGTCGGGCGCCTTTTTCAGGGTCAGATCCTCGATCCGGTTCTCTTCAATGCAGCGCGCGGCGTTCTTGCCGACGCTTTCGATGCCCTTTTTGCAGGCGCCTTTGGTTGTGTAGACTTGAGAGGAGACGGCGATCTTTTCCTTGTTGCTCGCAAGCAGGACAAAGTTGAACGCTCCGCTCGGCGTCTTCTTGATGATGAACGTTCCCATGGTTTGACCTCCGTTTTTTTCTTTGTAACTCCATTATATACGATTTGCACCACTTTGTAAAGAGAACGGAAGGATTTTTTGTTAAAAAAGAGAAAAAGAGACCAAAAAACGCCGTCCGCGTTTATGCGGACGGCAATCGTTTACTTTTCAAGAAGGTTCGCTTTGATATAATCGGCGCTCATCTTCACCGACTCGAGCGGGTTCCCGGTCGAGTAGAACTCGTCCTCGACGACGAAGTACTTGACGCCGCACTTTTCGGCGGTCTCGATGATGCCCTTGTAGTTCATGTTGCCGCGTCCGACCTCGATCCGTTGGGGACCGTAGAAGGGTTGCCCGTCCAGTTCGCCGTAGCAGTACTGCGCCTGCACGTCCTTGACGTGAATAATGTTGATCCGTCCCGCCATCCGTTCGATCAGCGCGCGGACGTCCATACCCGCCATCTGCGCCCAGCCGGCGTCGAGATTGAACTTCACGGCTTCGGGATCGAGTTCGTCGAGCAGGTGGTCGTATCTGGTTTTTCCTTCGTACACCTTGAACTCGTTCGAGAATTCGCCCGAATGGTTGTGATAGGAGAGGACGAAGCCCTCTTTGTGATAGATCTTCGCCAGATCGTTGAAGGTCTTAATGAACTCGCGCAGTTCCTCCATCGTCTTGGCGCCGTAGCCGCCGATCCCGATCTCGTCGGTGCCGAGCGTGCGGTGATAGGCGATCGTGCCCTTGATATCGTCCTTGATCCTGTTCCAGGAGTAGTGCGTTCCGACGATCTTCACACCGGCGTCGTCGGCGTATTTGCGGAATTCCGCGGGATCGATGAAGTTGTAGGTCCCGGCGGTCTGCGCCTGCGTGTAGCCGTAACTCGCGATGGTCTTGAACGCCGCGCGCGTGCGCTCCTTGTCCTGAAACTCGTCCCGAATGGACCAGAGTTGCAATCCGAATTCTTTCATTCTTTTCCCCTTTCCCCCGGATGTTTTGTCCGCCCATTATTATAGACGAGCGCGCGGGGAATGTCAAGGGTTTCGCCCCGAAAAATCGTCGCTCCCGCCCGATTGACAAGACGGGGAAGGGGTGGTACAATAGAGAAAGGGGGCGATCCTCAAAAAATCCGTACGGGAGAGAGAAAATGGACAGATCGAAGAACTTTACGCATGAGTTGCCCGAAGGGTATAAACCCGTCAAAGAGGTCGACGTGGGAGATAAACGGTTCGGGCTTCTGATGAACGTCGCGGGGATCGTTCTGACCGCCTTGGCGGGCGTCGGCTTCTTTTTCCTCAAGTTCCGGGGCGATCCCGGCTCGGCGTTTCCCGATCTCGGGAATATCTGGGTGTTCGAGGGGTGGCTGTTCGCGCTCCTCGTCGGACTGATCGCCTATCTCGTCCTGCACGAACTGACGCACGGCGTGGTCTACCGGATCCTGACCGGCGAGAAACTCACCTTCGGCTTGAAACTCACCTGCGCCTACTGCGGCGTGCCGAATATTTACGTGACGCGGAAGGCGGCGCTGCTCTCTCTGCTCGCGCCGTTTACGGTCTTCTCGGTCGCGTTCCTCGTGCCGTTCTTTGTGCTCTCTGGGCCGGTCTCGTTCACGTTCCTTGTTCTGTTCGCGCTCCATTTCGGCGGGTGCGTCGGGGATCTGTACGACACGATCCTGCTCCTCTTCTGCCTGAAAGGCAAACTGCTGATGCGCGACACCGGACCGAAGCAGACCTTCTACGTTTTGTCCGACGGAGAGGGCGACGCCTGAGCCAGAAAACGCATTTCTTTTGAAAAGGGTTGCGTTTGGCGCGCAAATCTGTTATAATAGTATCGTTCGAACGCCCGTGACCGGGCGTAGCCCCGCGACATTCTGACATTCGGAGGGATCGTATGAAACGCGTTCTGTCTCTGCTCCTGATCGTTGCGCTGACCGCTTGCTGTCTGCTCGCGCTCGCTTCCTGCACCGTCAAACTCGGTTCGTCCAAGTCGACGGACGCTCCTTCGTCTTCCACCTCGGGATCGACCACCACCGCCGGCGGCAATTCGACCGCGACCGACGGGACCGCGCCGAGTGATACGACCGCGCCTGAGGATACGACCGCGCCGCCCGCGTCGACTGCGCCGGAGGGGTCGGGGCTGCCGATCGGGGAAGATACGGATAATAATTTCGGTCC
>CACYZS010000205.1 GCA_902778985.1 uncultured Ruminococcus sp. | reverse complement strand
AACGCGGGCGGCGGTCAAGAGTTTCTACGAGGAATTCTACGATCCCGAGGCGCTGATCCGCTGGTGGGCGGGACTGTACGACCCCGATCTCGGCGGCTTTTACTACGCCAACTCGGCGCGCGATACCAAGGGGTACCTGCCCGATATGGAGAGTACCTACCAGATCGTGCAGCGTCTGCGCGTGCTGGATCCGAATACCGATCTCGCCCGGTTCCTCGGTCCCGAGATCACGGCGAAGATGATCGCGTTCTATCAATCGCAGCAGGATCCCGACGACGGGTATTTCTACCACCCGCAGTGGTCGAGAGCGGTGTCGCGTCGGAACGTGATGCGCTACACCCGCGACCAGGACTGGGCGATCACGGTTCTGAAATGGCTGCACTCCGCGCCGCTCTATCCGACCGCGCTCGACCGCGCGGCGGGCTCTGCCGGAACGGTTGACAGCGGTTGGCGTCGCAGGCGGGGCTGACCCCGAATCCCGCGGCGGATTGGCAGCCCAACGTGCAGTCGGTCACCTCTTACGTCAACAATCTGCTCGCCACCAAGTCCTGCGAGAGTTGGTCGAACACCCTGCAGACGCAGTTGTCGACCTTTGAGGCGACCGGGATGCTCGACGCCGTGCTCGACGTCCTCGACGCGAAGATCAATCCCGAATACGGGCTTTGGGTGACGCGCTACGATTCCTCGAAGGACGTTTACTACAACCTGATGAAGACGCCGACGAGCGAGGTCCCCTACGGGATCTACACCTGCGCCTACAAGGTGATGATCATGTATAACGCCGGCAAGCGCGTCGTCCCCTACGCGTCCAAGATGGTCGAAAACGCGATCAAGGCGATCTGTTCGCGCGATCCCGGCGTCCGCGTCACCTACATCTTCAACCCCTGGGCGACGCTCGGCAACGTCCGCGAGAACCTGGTGTTTTACGGAAACTCCGCGATGGTCGCCGACTACGACGCGCAGATCAAGGCGAATATCCTTGAAATGCTCTCCGCTCTGCGCGGTTCGCTCGGCAAATACAAGCGGAGCGACGGTTCGTACAGTTACCTGCAAAGCGGCTCGAAATCGACCATCTACGACACTCCCGTCTCGCTCGGAAAAGAGGAGGGCGACGTCAACGGAAACAACCTGGTCATGAGTTTCGCGATGCATATCTGCCACACCATCGGGCTGGTACATATGATCCCGGTCTTCGGCGAACAGCACGGGAAACTGATGCAGGAACTGCTCGCAAAAGCCCCGAAGATCGTGAAGAAATAACCGATCCGATACGCAAGCCGCGCGGCGCAATCCCGCCGCGCGGCTTTTTTGCGTCCGGCGCTCCCTTTGCCGGCGTTCTTCTCTTGACTGTTGGGCGCGAATGTGGTAAACTGTACGGGAAAGAAAAGGGGAGCGCCCGGCGCTCCCGTGAAGGAATGATTACATGAAAGAACATCACGCACAACTCGCCGTCGTCGGCGCGGGGCACGCGGGGATCGAGGCGGCGCTCGCCGCCGCGAGAATGGGGCTGGACACCGTCCTCTTTACGCTCAATCTCGACGCCGTGGCGAATATGCCCTGCAACCCCTCGATCGGGGGAACCGCGAAGGGGCACCTGGTCTACGAGATCGACGCGCTCGGCGGCGAGATGGGCAGGGCGGCGGATCTGGTGACGCTGCAGTCGCGGACGCTGAACCTCGGCAAGGGGGCGGCGGTGCGCTCCAAACGCGTGCAGGCGGATCGGATCGCCTATCGCGCCATCATGAAACACACGCTCGAGCGTCAAAAGAACCTTCGCCTGATCCAGGCGGAGATCGTCGATCTGACCGTCTCGGACGGGCGCGTGTCTGCGCTCTATACCCGACTCGGCGAACGCTGGGACGTCGGGTGCGCGATCATCGCCGCCGGGACGTACCTCGAAGGGATGATCCACGTCGGCGACGTCCACTACGACGGCGGTCCCGACGGGATGCAGCCGGCGAAGGGACTGACCGCCGCGCTTGCCCGCGAGGGGATCGCACTCCGGCGTTTCAAGACCGGGACGCCCCCGCGCATCAATCGGCGGAGCATCGACTTTGCGCGGCTGGAACGTCAGGACGGGGAAGAGGATCCCGTCCCGTACTCGTCCGACACCCCCGCAGACTACCTCGCGGGGATCGAACAGACGCCCTGCTACACCGTCTACACCACCCCCGAGACCCACGCCCTGATCCGCGAGAATATCGGGCGGAGCGCCATGTATTCGGGCAAGATCCGCGGCACCGGTCCGCGCTACTGTCCGTCGATCGAGGATAAGATCGTCCGTTTCGCCGACAAATCGCGGCATCAACTCTTCGCCGAACCCTGCGGCAGCGACACCGAGGAGATCTATCTGCAGGGGTTCAGTACCTCGATGCCGGCGGATCTGCAGATCGAGATGGTCAGGAGCCTTCCGGGCTTCGAGCACGCCGAGATCATGCGCTACGCCTACGCGATCGAGTACGACTGCGCCGATCCGACGCAACTGCTCCCGACGCTCGAATTCAAGTCGGTCAGGGGACTGTACGGCGCGGGGCAGTTCAACGGCACGTCCGGCTACGAGGAGGCGGCGGCGCAAGGGCTGGTCGCCGGGATCAACGCCGCGCTCTCGCTCCTTGGCAGGGAACCCATGATCCTCTCGCGCGACTCGTCCTATATCGGGACGCTGATCGACGATCTGGTGACCAAGGGCACCAACGAACCCTACCGCATGATGACCTCGCGCTCGGAATACCGGCTCCTGCTCCGGCAGGATAACGCCGACGTGCGGCTCTCCCCGATCGGATACCGCGTCGGACTGCTCTCCGAGGAGCGCTACCGTCGCTTTCTCGCCAAGCGCGAGACCGTCGAGAACGAAAAGGCGCGGCTCGCGTCGGTGATCCTGCCGCCTTCCGAGTTCCGCGCCGATCTCGGGCGGCGTGCGGCTCTCGGAACTGCTCCGGCGTCCCGAACTGACCTACCGCGACCTCGCCCCGCTCGATCCCGACCGCCCCGCGCTCGATCCCGCCGTCACGACGACGGTGCAGACCGAGATCAAGTACGACGGGTACATCAGGCGCGAGATCGCCGAGGCGGAACGCTTCTCGAAACTCGAGAGCAAACCGCTTCCGCCCGACCTCGACTACTGCACCGTCCGGGGCCTTCGGCTCGAGGCGGCGGAGAAACTCAACCGCATCAAGCCCCTGAACGTCGGGCAGGCGTCGCGGATCAGCGGCGTCAACCCCGCGGATATCAGCGTTCTTTTGATTTTTCTCTCTTCGCGGCATCCGCATACGGCACAGACCGGAAAACGAATGGATAATATGTGATACGCGAGTGCTTGTCACTTCGAGAGAACTCAATACTCTGTTAAACGCAAATTAAGGTTGAAAACCGCCACACGGGAACCCCCAACGCTCACAAGTTCACGTCGGGGAACCCCTTTCCGCGGGGCGGTTTTCTCCATTTGATCCAAATTCGTTTTCTTCTCCCCGTTCTCTCACTCTCGGCGTATGAAAATACGCCTTCGGATCGAGAACGGGAATTCTGCACGAGACGCAGGGGTTCCCCGAAACGAGTTTACGAGTTTTGGGGGTT
>CACYZS010000204.1 GCA_902778985.1 uncultured Ruminococcus sp. | reverse complement strand
TTGAGGATGAGGATTTCCGTGAAGTTTTCGGTTTCTCCCCCTCTCTGAACTGGGAAAAAATCAAAACGCAGGCGCTTCGCGAAGCCCTGAAGGCGGATCTGGCGGAGCGCTCCTGGGAGGATATGCAGGGCCTGCGGGTCGCCCGGTTCAGCTTCTACGATACCGACGACGAAACCGGCGCCTACTTTTCCAGCCGCTCCTATTCGGTCTTTCCCTCCGACGAGCGGACCATCCGGGCGCTCTGGGGGAATCAGGCGGACGCGGTGCTCGCGTTCCTCCGCGGCGGCTGGGCGGATTCCGAAGACGTGCTGGCGTTCCGCTGCGGGTTCCGGATCGAGGACGGGGAAATGCTGCTTACGGACTTCTCCGCCGCCGCCTCTCCCGACGAGGCCCGGAGCTGGGTCGCCCGGACCACGGGATGCGACGATCCGGTTCTCACGGCGCCCGAAAAGGACGACGTATCGTACCGGATCTATACGAAGACCGGCGTCCGGCGGTGGCTGGAATACCATGACTCGGAGGATCTGCTGAACGACCCGGATCTCCTGTCCCGCCTGCCGGAGTACACGGACGTCTATTCCTATACCGATCTCCGGGAGCGGGCGGACTGACCGCCGGCCGCGGGTCTTCCGGGCTGCGGAGCCGCCTGCTGAGAGATTTCTGAAAGGAGGAAGCCAGACCATGACCGGCACCGATTCCCTGAGCCCCCTGGAGAGGGACCTGTACGAATGCATGCTGGCCCGGGAGGGCAGCGTGCTGTCCCGGGACGAACTGCTGAAATCCGTCTGGGGCTTTCAGTCCCCGGGCATGACCCGTACGGTGGACATGTGCGTCCGGCGCCTGCGCGGAAAGCTCAAGGGTTGACGGTGCGGACGGCGGCGTCCTCGATCTTGCCCGCCGCGACGGCGACCGCCGACTGCTTCTTCTCGGTCGTGAGACTGGTGTGCTGTTCGCGCATATTCTCGACCTTCACGGTGAGAAGCGCGCCGTATTTGACCGCCTCGGAAAGCACTTTCCCGGGGTCGGAGGTGTGGACGTGCAGTTTGACGATCTCCTCGTCGTCGACGAAGACGGCGCTGTCGCCCGCCGCAAGCACGAAACTGCGGAATTCGCCGCAGGTTCCCTCGCCCTTGTACTCGGGGCTCTTACCGACGATGCACTCGGTGCAGTAGGGGTAAACGATATCCTCGGTGTTGAACTTGCCTTGAACTTGCCGAAGACGGAGCCCGTCCCCTCGCCGCGCGCGGCGGCAAGCGCGACCGGTTTCCCGTGCAGGGCGGCGATCATGCCCTCGAGCACCACGACAAATCCCATACCGCCCGAGTCGACCACGCCCGCCTGTTTCAGAACGGGTAGCATCTCGGGCGTCTTATCGAGGGTTTCGCGCGCGACCGAGAGGATCTTATCGAAGAGTTCTTCCATGGTCGGCGGGTTGAGTTTCTTCCCCGCCGCCTTCTCCGCCGCCTCGGCGGACAGGCGCATCACGGTCAGGATCGTCCCCTCGGTGGGGTTCGAGACCGATTTGTACGCCTCTTCGGTCCCGAGTGTGAAGGCGCGGGCGATATCCGAAACGTCGGCGCGGGATACGTCCTTGAAGGCGCGGGACACGCCCCGGAAGAAGAGCGAGAGGATCACCCCGGAGTTGCCGCGCGCCGAACGGAGCGCGGTCGAGGCGATCTCGCGCGAGACTTCGCCGATGGTTTCGCCCTCGCGTCCTTCTGCCGAGACGTTGCCGAGCGTCATGGACATATTGATCCCCGTGTCTCCGTCGGGAACCGGGAAGACGTTCAGGTCGTTGATTTTCTGTTTCGCGTTCTCAAGAGCGTTTCCGGCGGAAACCACCATCGAACGGAACAGAGAGCCGTTGATTTTCATACAGACTGTGCGTTCCTTTCGTCGGGTTCAACGCTTATTGCCGAGGAAGAAGAGAGCCAGCGTACCGGGTCCGGAATGGGAACCGATCACGCGCCCGGTGTAACCGATCACGACGCGCTTCACGCCCAGGCTTTCCTTCACCCAACCGGCAAGTTCCTCGGCGTCCTCCAGGCAGTCGCCCTGGCAGATGAAAACCGTCTGGTCTTGGGGCAGGATCGCGGAACTCTTCATGTGTTCGAGCAGGGCGCGCATCGAGTTTTTGCGTCCCTTTGCCTTTTCCATGTTGATCAGATGTCCCTCGTCGTCGACGTGGAGCACCGGGCGGATGTTCAGCATCGTGCCGAGCAGAGCCGTCGCGCCCGAGACGCGTCCGCCGCGTTTCAGGTGGAAGAGGTCGTCGACCGTGAACCAGTGGCAGAGGTTGAAGCGGGTGCGTTCGGCGTACGCGTAGGTCTCGTCGATCGTGTGTCCTGCGCGCGCGTATTTGACGGTATGGTAGACGAGAAGCCCCTCGCCGAGCGAGGCGCAAAGGGTATCGAGGACCAGGAATTTGCGGTCGGGATACTTCTGCGACAGGTCTTCCGCCGCGATCTTGGCGGAGTTGCAGGACGCGCTGAGCCCCGACGAGAACGCGAGGAACAGGACGTCGATCCCCGCCGAAAGCAGGGGCTCGACCGCCTCGATCACTTCCCCGACGCTGTACGCCGCGGTGACGGCGGTGCACTTGGCGCGCAGGGCGTTGTAGAAGTCGGGATAATCGAGCGAAAAGCCGTCCAGCACCGTGCCGTCGGGCTTGGTAAGCGTCGTTTTCAGTTCCAGAACCGACACGTCAAGTTCGGTGATCAAATCGGGCGTCAGGTCGGACGCCGAATCGGTAAAAATGCGAAAATCCATCTGCTTCTCCTTGTGTAAAAACCGGTCTGAACCGGCGGTATTTTGGCGGTTTTTCAGGCATTTTTTGCCGTTGCTTTTTTATTATACCACGCGACGTGGTTTTGTCAACAGATGTTCGGCTTTTTATTGACAAACGCAGGCGTGCAAACGCGCCGCCTGACGGGCGATCTCGCGGGGGAGATCGTCGGGACGGACGCCCAGGGGAGAGTACTGTTCGGTCAGCGCGTCGCCCGCCGCCCCGTGCAGGTAAACGGCGAGGATCGAGGCGGCGTAGGGCGCCGTCCCCTGCGCAAGCAGCGATACGAGAAGCCCGGCGAGCACGTCGCCGCTCCCGCCCTTGGCAAGTCCCGAGCCGCCGGTGGTATTGACCGTCGCTTCCCCGTTCGGGGACGCGATCACGGTGCCCGCGCCCTTGGCACGAGCGTCACGCCGTATTCCTTGGCAAACTTCTGTGCGACGCCGACGCGGTCGGCGTTGATCTCGTCAAGTGAAAGTCCGGACAGACGCGAGAACTCGAGCGGATGGGGCGTTAAGACCACGGGACGCGCCGCGCCTTTCAGGGTGTCGAGCAACCCGCCGCGCATCAGGGCAAGCGAATTCAGGGCGTCGGCGTCGAGCACGACGGGACAGCCCGGAGTTTTGAGCAGTTCAAAAACCGAGAGCGCGAGCCGTTCGGACGCCCCAGAGCCGCAGCCGACGAGGATCGCCGTCGCCTTTTTCGCGAGGTGCAGCGGCAGATACGCGCCGATCCCGGACGGGGCGTACGCCGTCCCGATCACCGAGGGCGCGCGCGAAAGCACGAGCGAGACGACGGCTTCGCACGAAGCCAACTCGACCAGTCCCGCGCCCCCGGCAAGCGCCCCCTCGGCGGCAAGACACGCGGCGCCGCGGTAGGATTCGCTGCCGCAGAAGAGCATGGCTCGCCCGAAGGTGCCCTTGTTGCCGTCGTCGGGACGGTCGGGCAGAAGAGACGCGGCGAAGGTCGCGTCGAGTAGACGCGGCGACGCGATATTCTCTTGTGTCGGTTGTTTTTTCACGGCGAAACCTCCCGGCGTTTT
>CACYZS010000203.1 GCA_902778985.1 uncultured Ruminococcus sp. | reverse complement strand
GCCGTTTACTTCATCACCGACCGCGTCGTCGATCCGCTCCGCGGTATGACCGCAGCGGTCAAACGGTTCGGGAAAGGCGACTTCAAGATGCGCGTCCCGGTTTCCGGCAGCGACGAGATCGCCCAACTCGGCGAGGCGTTCAACCACATGGCGGAGTCGTTGGAACACACCGAAAAGATGCGGAATATGTTCCTTGCCAACGTTTCGCACGACCTCCGGACCCCGATGACCACCATCTCGGGCTTCATCGACGGGATCAATTCGGGCGCGATCCCGCCCGAAAAACACGGGTATTACCTGAATATCATTTCGGGCGAGGTCCATCGCCTCTCGCGTCTGGTGTCCGAACTGCTTGATCTCTCCAAACTCGAGTCGGGGGAGAGAAAGTTCGAGGCGGTCCCCTTCGACGTCTGCGAGACCGCGCGCCTGATTCTGATCTCCTTTGAGCAAAAGATCAACCAGAAGCGCCTCGACGTGGAGTTTTACGCCGACGAGGACAGTATGAAGGTCACAGCAGATAAGGACGCGATCTATCAGGCGCTCTACAACCTCGTGGACAACGCGATCAAGTTCGCGCGCGAGGGCGGGCTGATCCGTCTTTCGGTCAAATACGGCGAGGCGGGGAAAGTCTTCGTGAAGGTCTACAACGAGGGAGACGGGATCCCCGCGGCGGATCTGCCGTACGTGTTCGACCGCTTCTATAAATCCGACAAGAGCAGAGGGCTTGATAAAAACGGCGTCGGGCTCGGGCTTTATATCGTGAAGACCATCCTGGAAGCGCAGGGAGAGACCATCACGGTCAGAAGCGATCCAGGGGAGAACTGCGAGTTCACCTTCACGCTTCCGCTCTTCCAAAACGAACCGAACGAACGCGCAAAGAACTGAACCGAATAAAAAAGCGGCGCCCCGGATCGGGACGCCGCTAATCTTTTTATTAGTGCAGGGAGGGAAGTTCGAGACGCTCGGTAGTGATTCGTTCGCAGTCCTCGGGGTGATGGGTGGAAAAGAGGATCAGCGAACGTTCGGAATACCGGGCGATCAGGTCAAGTACCAGAGCAATCGATTTTTGATCGAGTTCCTTGGTCACCTCGTCAAGCAATTTGATCGGGTGAGGGGAGAACAACGCGCGGGCAAGCGAAACGCGTTGTTTCATACCGCCGGAGAGCGCGTCAGGCGTGCTTTCACATTCCTCACGGGTTAGACCGAGGGAAGAGAGCAATTCCAACGCCGAAGTTTCGTTTTCAGCCGCTTCGTCTTTGCTTTTGGGATCGCGGACGCAGGTCACGTTTTGAAGGACGGTCATTTGAGGAAACAGGCGGTATTCCTGAAACGCGAACGCGCAAGGGTCGGATACAAAGACCATTCCGCCGGACGGTTTTTCAAGTCCGGCGATCAGGCGGAGCATAGTGGTTTTCCCGCATCCGCTCGGTCCGGTGAGTAGATACACGCCGGGACCGTTGAACGCATAGGAGAAAGACTTGAACACGGGCTTCTTTCCGTAGGCAAAGGAAAGGTCGGAGATCACAATTTCAGCCACGGTCACCTCTCCTTTCTTTTCTTATGCCGGTTCTCTTTTTGCCGAATGCGAAGACGATCAGGGCGTCGAGCAGGATACTGACGAAGATCACGACCAACGTCCAGGCGAAGAGGAGCGAGGTATCGGGGTTCCACGCCTTGGCGTCCCAGATCATATAGCCGAGCGAATCGGGCGTATGGACAAGGATCTCGGTCGCGATCGTCGCCTTCCAGGCGAGTCCGAGCGCGGTCGAAAGACCGGAAGAGAGAAATGGGGACAACATCGGAAAAAGATACAGGCGGATCGTCTTCCAAAATCCGAATCGATAGACCTTTGTAACCTCGTACAAGGACCGATCAAGCGATTTGATCCCTTCCGAAACGCTTCTCCAGACGATCGGAGCAGTCATTAACAAGCAGATAAAACCGGGCAGAACTCGATTGTTCAAAAGAACCCAGGCGATGATGATAAACGACGCCACCGGCGTCGCACGGATCACGGTGAAGACAGGCGAAACCAAGGAATCGAAGAGTTTCGAGAGTGCAGACGGGACGGCGAAAAGTACCCCGAAAAGGACCCCAGCGGCAAATCCCGCCGCAAGCGACGCCATCGATTTTAAAAGAGTCAGATACAGTTCGCTCGTTTTGAAAAGCGAGAAGAAATCCAGAAAGACCGACGCGGGCGTCGGAAGGATAAAGGGAACTCCGACGCGCCACGCCGCGAACGCCCACAGCCCGATCCAGAACGCAAGGGAGAGGATCGTGACAAGAAGCGCTTTCAGGAACTTTTCGCTTTTATTATTCAGCGCCATAGTAGGCGGGATCGGCGGGGATCGGAAGACCGAGCGCGGTAAGGAAAGCGTTGACGGTGGTCTTCATTTCGCCCCCGGACAGGAAGGTAAGGTTGCAGCGCGGGATCGCCTGCTTCGCGACGGGCAGTTTCGGGAAGATCCCGGCGTCCACGGCGTACTGCGCACCCTTGAAGCGGGGCGCTTCGCCGCCGGAAAGGGACCACAGGACATCCTTCGACGTGAGGGCGTGGTTGATGGGCTGGGCGTTCTTGTCCGAATCGTGCAGCATCAGCAGGACCTTGTTGTACAGGAAGTCCATGTTGATCACA
>CACYZS010000202.1 GCA_902778985.1 uncultured Ruminococcus sp. | reverse complement strand
AGATCTCGTTCTTCTCGAAGTTGTCCGTGGTGGGCGAACCTTTCAGACGGGTGTAGCCGTTGCCATTCGCAAAATTGTCGAGCATTTCGTTCCAAGGGGAGTTGACCTCCTGGAACCCGACGACGTCGGGGGACTCTTCGATGACCGTCACGAGCGCCTTCGAGGGAGTTCTGCCCTCCCAGCCTTTCTTGCTGTCGTAAACCTCGATGTTGTAACTCATCACGGTAATCGCGCAGGGGAAGCGGAGTTCCGAGATGATCTCGCGCTGCCGGTTGTTGTAGGGGCTGTACTTGGTCGCGCCGTCGATCGTCACGACGTAAGTGTGCTTGGCGTCGCGCGTGTTCGTCAGATCGTTCAGAGACGCTTCCGCAGCCGTGACGAGCGAGAAGGAGTTCGACGCCTCGGCGGTGCGCAGGACGGTGCCGCAGACCTCCACGTAGGCGGCGGCGGCATACTTGACGGTGTAGTCCTTCTCCGCGAGACCGGTCAGGACGCCGTTGAAGACGTATTCGTCCCCGTCGGCTTCGACGGCGGACATTCTGGCTTTGGCGACCCCTTCGCCCGTGAAATTGACCGAGCCGTTGGCGGCGGTCGGGGCGACCAGCACGCCGACCTTGACGTTCTTTTCACCGTAGGTCGCGACCAGGGCGTCGTAGTAGGTCTTGTCGACCGACCCGCCGAAGCGGATACCCGTCGGGTTCAGAGAGACGCTTGCTTCCGCGGCGGTCTTGACCGGCGTCACGCCGTCGGCGATCGTCGGTTCGGATACCGGAGGCAGCGTCGTTGCCGCCGTGGTCGTGGCCTCCGGCTCGGTGTTTTCTTCGGACGTGAGTTCGCACCCCGCGCACGCCAGTACGCAAAGGAACGCAAGCAGCAGAAGCGCCGCCAGGCGAACGCCCAAGCGAATTCCGTTGTTTTTCATCTTTGTCCTCCCGTTGCGCCGATTTGGTTTTTTGTCCGGCGCGTTGCCCCGGAGCCCGGGGCTTGCTTATAGTATAGCAGGTTTTCTTGTAAAAAGCAAGTGCGTGAAAGGAAAATGGTCGCGGGCGCGCCGGATGCGCGCCCGTGAGGATCCCGAATGCCGGGTGGAGATCAGTAAAGCCCTTTGACCGTCGAGACGTAGCGTTTCGCCAGATCGGTGATCGCGGCGTAGTCGCCGGTTTCAAGCATTTTCTTGTCGACGATGTTCCCGCCGATGCCGAAGCCCGAGACACCGGCTTTCGCGTAGTCGGCGAGGTTGGAGAGGTCCACGCCGCCGACGGCAAGGAGCGGAATGTGGTTCAGGGGTCCGCGCACCGCCTTGACGTAGGAGGGACCGAGCGAGGTGACGGGGAAGAGTTTGACGAAGTCCGCGCCGCACTCGTAGGCGGCTTCGATCTCGGTCGGCGTGTACGCCGCGGGGATCGAGACCAGTCCCGCTTTCCGCGTCGCCGCGATCACGGCGGGGTTGGCGTTGGGGGAGATGATGTATTTCCCGCCCGCGGCGGCGGTCAGGGCGACCTGCTTTTCGGTGAGGACGGTCCCCGCGCCGATCTGCATCCGGTCGCCGAAGTGCTCGACCAGAGCGCCGATGTTCTTCGCCGTCTCTTCGTCCGGGACCTTGCCGTTTGCGCTGTAAGTGACCTCAAGCAGGCGGACGCCGCCCTCGTACATCGCCTCGGCAAGCGGGATCAGTTGTTCGCTCTTCACTCCGCGCACGATGACGATCAGCCGTTCGTTTCGGATCAGTTCCTTGATCTTTTCCATGGTCGTCTCCTTTACCATTCCGCAACGCTGCCGTCGGCGTGATGCCAGACCGGGTTCTTCCAGTTGTGCGGGTTCTTGTTCTCTTCCAGCACCAGTTCGCGGTTGACGTCCACGCCGAGCCCGGGCAGTTTCGGCAGATCGACGAAGCCGTCGACGAAACGGAAATCGTCGCCGTTCTTGACGTAGTCGAGGACGCTCTTGCCGACGTTGTAGTGGATACCGATGCTCTGTTCCTGAATGAAGGCGTTGTAACTGGTCGCGTCGACCTGCAGGCAGGCGGCGAGCGCGATGGGACCGAGCGGGCAGTGCGGCGCCAGCGCCACGTCGTGCGCCTCCGCCATCGCGGCGATCTTCTTGACCTCGGTGACGCCGCCCGCGTGCGAGAGGTCGGGCTGGATGATGTCGACGCCGCCGACGGCGAGCAGACGCTTGAAGTCCCACTTGGAGAACAGGCGTTCACCCGTCGCGATCGGGATGTTGCAGCACGCCGCGATCTCTTTGAAATATTCCATATTCTCGCAGAGCACCGGCTCTTCGATGAACATGGGATCGAACTCTTCGAGTTTCTTGGCGAGGATCTTCGCCATCGGTTTGTGCACCCGACCGTGGAAGTCGATCGCGATGCCGAAGTACTTGCCGCAACTCTCGCGGATCGCCGCGACGCGCTCAAGGACCGCGTCGATCTTGTCGTAGGTGTCGACCATCTGCAGTTCCTCGGTGGCGTTCATCTTGATCGCGGTAAAGCCCGCGTCCATCTTCTCTTTCGCGGCGCGCCCCACGTCGGACGGACGGTCGCCGCCGATCCAGGAGTAGACCTTCATTTTGTTGCGGCATTTGCCGCCGAGCAGTTGATAGACCGGAACGCCGAAGACCTTGCCCTTGATGTCCCAAAGCGCCTGGTCGATGCCCGAGAGCGCGCTCATCATCACG
>CACYZS010000201.1 GCA_902778985.1 uncultured Ruminococcus sp. | reverse complement strand
GCGGATATTTTGCCCGTGTATCTGGTCAAGCGGGAAAAACGCTGGAAGCGGCAGATCGCCGTGATCGGGGAAAAGATCGAGTATAACAAGTGCTTTCAGAGCCCCGTCCCGACGCTCGACGAGATCCGGGCTGTCAAGGAACTGCTCGTACAGAAGGAACACGAACTGGAAGAGTTCTATAAAAACACCGTCAAGGAGGGAAAAAGATGATCGTTTCTTTTACCAAAGAGGATTTCAGAAAATTCGCATCCCCCGAGACCTTTGAAAAGATCGTTGACGTCAGAACCGTTCCCGCGCTCCTTTCCCACATGAAACAGTACGCCGACCTGCCCGCCGTGAAGGAAGCGGACGGGACGGCTGTGACCTACGCGAAACTGCTGGCGGACGTCTGGGCGACCGCGGCGTTTCTGAAAGCCAAGGGTGCAGGACGGGGCGATCATATCGGCGTTTTCTGCCCGAACGGGTATCTCTTCGCCGTCGCCGCGCTCGGCGCGATGGCAAACGGCTGTACCGCCGTTCTGATCCCGGCGCACCTTGACGAGAAGACGCTCTTCGGCTTCAGCCGCAAGTACGCCCTGAAGGGGCTGCTCTACGCCGATGCCCTGAAGGAAAAGACCGCTCTGCTCGATCCCGCCGCCCTTTTCCTTTCCGCCGTTGCGGACGCGTGCGCCGTCCCCGCCGGGGAAGAGGCGGTCGATTACGGGATCGGCGAGGATCAACCCGCCTGTATCATCATGACCGGCGGCACCAGCGGTAAGAGCAAGGGCGCGGTTCTCTCGCACGTCGCCCTGACCGGCGGCGTCTTGAACGGTTGCTACGGCATCGACGCCGTGTTCGGACAGACCTACTACTGCATCATGCCCCTCACCCACGTTTTCGGCTTCATCCGGAACCTTCTGACCGCGTTCTATACCGGCAGTTCGATCGCCTTCAACGCCGATAAGATGAAGATGTTCGACGAGATCCGGGCGTGCCGTCCGACGGTTCTGGTCATCGTTCCCGCGCTCGCCGAACTGTTCCTCAACCTCATCAAGGCGTACGGCGCCGGAATGCTCGGCGGCGCGGTCAAACTGATCGTCTGCGGCGCGGCGAACGTTCCGCCCTACCTTTCGACCGAGTACAGCAAACTGGGGATCCTCTTCTGCGCGGGCTACGGGCTGACCGAGTTCGCGAATATGGTGAGCGGCAACCCCGATACGGTTTCGCTGCCCGAGTCGGTCGGTATGCTTTTCCCCGATCAGGAAGGCAAGATCGTCAACGGGGAACTGTATCTGCGCGGCAGAAATATGATGACCTGTTACTACGCCGATCCCGAGGAGACCGAGGCGGCGTTTGAGGACGGTTGGTTCAAGACCGGCGACCTCGCGCGCTTCGACGAGAACAAGAACCTGTTCATCATCGGGAGAAGCAAGGACGTCATCGTCCTGTCAAACGGCGAGAACGTCTCGCCCGCGTACATCGAAGCCAAGATCGACGAACTCGATTTCATTCAGGACGCGCTGGTCACCGAGGCCGAATCCGAACTCGGCGCAGAGATTTTGCAGGCGGAGGTCGTTCTCCGCAAGAGCGTGGTCGCCGCGATGAAGATCCCGCCGGAAGAGTTGAACGATTTCGTCGTGAAGAGCGTTCTGGCGGTCAACGACAAACTGCTCGATTACGAGCATATTTCGAAGGTCGTGATCCGGGATAAGGATTTCGACCGGACGCCCGCCATGAAGATCATCAGACCGAAGAAGGTATACGGGAAATGACGAGAGAAGAAGCCATCGTAAAACTCCGCGAGATCTTTCAGATGGTCGTCCACAACGGCGTAGACGTGGACAGCCTGACCGAGGATTCCGACATCAAATACGCGCTCGGCGTCGACTCGATCGGGCTGATCTACCTGGCGATCGCCGTCGAGAAGGTGTTCGAGGTGGATCTCAGCCACGCGTCGATCAACTCGTTTAAGACCGTCGGCGACGTCGTCACCTTCATCTGCGACCAAAAGGGATAAGCGTTTTTCCGGGGGACGGGATATGAAAAACGGAGCATGGGAACTCACCGATCTGTACCCCGGCGCGCACGTGCGCGTCAAGGTCGGCAGTTACTATCACCACGGGATCTTTATCGGAAACGGAGAGGTCGTCCAGTTCGGGCTCCCCTTCAACGTTTACGGCGATCCGTCCGAGATCCGCGTCCTGCGCTCGCCGCTCTCGGATTTCTGCCCGTCCGAGTCCTCGTTCATCGAGGTCTACCGCTTCTCCGGCAAGGAGAAAAAGCAGAAGGCGAGCGACGACGAGATCGTCCGCCGCGCGCTTGAAGCGGTCGGAGAGGGCGGGTACAACGTCTTCACCAACAACTGCGAGCATTTCGCCAACTACTGCGTGTTCGGGAAGAAATCGTCGGATCAGATCCACGAGGTCTACCGGAACGTGACCGAAATGCTGAAAAAGGGGAGCGCCCCGAAAAACTGAAGGGTTCCAAACGAAAAGGGCTTTCACAGACCGTGAAAGCCCTTTGTTTTGTCAGCGGAGCACGTAACCACCGGCCGTCCACCCGTAAACGAAATGGGAAAGGGAGGACGGGAAAGATGAAAAAGAAGAGTTGGAGAAGGGGGACGGAGCGTTTCATAGGCGGCACCGAGGTGAGAAGTGGTATAGACTATGAAGCGGGGGAGAGGGGGATAAAAGAATGAACGTACGGTTTT
>CACYZS010000200.1 GCA_902778985.1 uncultured Ruminococcus sp. | reverse complement strand
AGCCGTGCTCGATCCGCGGGGCGAGCAGGGGGTACGGAATGTCGAGCAGCGAAGAAAGGAAGGACATCCCGAAGCCGAGGTGCGCGAACAGCGCGACCCGCTCGTCGGTCGGGTGTTCGGCGATATAGCACCGGTTCTCCCGGTCGTGCCGGTAGCCGAGCGACAGCATAAACGCGTCGGTCTCGCGCCCCACGCGTGCAAGCCCTTCGCCGAAGCGATTGGGGGGGAGGCAGGGCGCCTCGTACCACTTATCGCCGAGCGACAGCACTTCGGGCGAACTGAACTTGCGCCGCAGTTCCGGGATCCAGAAACACCAGTTCTTCCCGTTCCCGTCGTCAAGCGCCATTTCGTCCCAACAGTACCCTTCCTTACACCAATCGAGCGTCACGATCTCTTTCCGCGTCAATTCCGCCGCGGGGCGCGCGGTCTGCTGCGCCCGGTTCGCGGACGAAGCGAAGATCTTATCCAGCCCGAAGCGGGCAAGGCGGCGTCCGATCGCCTCCGCTTGCCTCTCGCCGGTAGGCGTCAACGCGTCGGGATGATAGGTCGGATCGCCGTGGCGAACGTAGAAAAACAGCATTTCGGTTCCCTCTCTGTGTTTGGTTTCGGGGCGGGATCAGATCTGAATGGTCCGGTTGTATTCGGTCGGCAGATCGGCGGCGTACAGGTGCGCGTCGCAGGACAGTTCCAGCATCCGCGGGATCACGATCCCGTTCTCTTCCTTAAACTCGATCACGGTCATCCCGGTACAGGTCTGGTCGAACCGCGATGCGACGATGGGATACGGAACGTCGAGCAGCGACGAGAAGAACAGGGTGCCGAACCCCTGATGCGCGAACAGCGCGACGCGTTCGTCGGTCGGATTCTCGGCGATATAGCACCGGTTTTCCCGGTCGTGCCGGTAGCCGAGCGACAGCATGAACGCGTCGGTCTCGCGCCCCACCCGTTCCACGCCTTTTTGGAAACGGTTCGGGGGAAGACACGGCGCCTCGTACCACTTGTCGCCGAGCGACAGGACTTCGGGGGAGTTGAACGCCCGCATCAGCGACGGGACCTGGAAACACCACTTCCGTTTGCCCTCCTCGTTTTCGACCGTCATCTCGCCCCAGGCGTGACCCTCCTCGCACCAGTCGAGCGTGACGATCTCTTTCCGCGTCAGTTCCGCCGCGGGGCGCGCGGTCTCTTTCGCCCGGTTCGCGGGCGAGGAGAAGATCTTATCGAGCCCGAAGCGGGCAAGTCGGCGCCCGATCGCCTCCGCCTGCCGCTCCCCGATGGGAGTCAGCGCGTCGGGATGGTAGGTCGGATCTCCGTGGCGAACGTAAAACAGAAGCATTTCGGTCCCCTTTTGTCTTTGATTTCAAAAAAGCCGTGTCCCGGGGGAGAACGTCGTCTCCCCCGGAACGGTTTGTCAGTTGTTGCCGGTCTTGTCTTCGAAGTCGGCGCCGTACACGTTGCCCTGACCGTCCTCGGTCGCGCCGCCGGCGGCTCCGCCCTGCGGGTTCGCCTGCGCGTAGAGTTTCTCGGCGAGCGGGTAGAACGCCTTCTCGAGCGCCTCGGTGTCGGCTTTGATCTCGTCGGTCGAGCCGCCCTTCAAGGTCGCTTTCAGTTTCTCGATCGCGGCGTTGACCGGAGCCTTGTCGTCGTCCGTGAACTTGTCGCCCGCCTCGGAGACGGATTTTTCGATCTGGAAGATCATGGACTCGGCGCGGTTCTTGACCTCGACCGCTTCCTTGTTCTTCTTATCCTCTTCGGCGAACTTCTCGGCTTCCTTGACCGCCTTGTCGATATCCTCTTTCGACATATTGGTCGAACTCTTGATCGTGATGTGCTGTTCCTTGCCGGTGCCCTTATCCAGCGCCGTGACGTTCACGATGCCGTTCGCGTCGATGTCGAAGGTGACCTCGATCTGCGGCACGCCCCGCGGCGCGGGAGCGATCCCGTCGAGGTTGAAGCGGCCGAGCGTCGTGTTGCCCGACGCCATTTCGCGCTCGCCCTGCAGGACGTGGATCTCGACCGACGTCTGGTTGTCGGCGGCGGTGGAGTAGATCTGGCTCTTCTTGACCGGAATGGTCGTGTTGCGGTCGATGATGCGGTTGAACACGCCGCCCAGCGTTTCGATGCCGAGCGACAGCGGCGTTACGTCAAGCAGCAGGACGTCCTTGACGTCTCCGCCGAGAACGCCGCCCTGGATCGCCGCGCCGATCGCGACGCATTCGTCGGGGTTGATGCCCTTGAACGGCTCTTTGCCGGTGAACTTCTTGACCTCTTCCTGCACGGCGGGGATACGGGTCGATCCGCCGACAAGCAGGACTTTCGAGATATCCGAAACGCTGATGCCGGCGTCCTTGATGACCTGCTTCATCGGCGTAAGCGTCGCCTCGACCAGATCGCGCGTCAGTTCGTCGAACTTCGCACGGGTGAGGGTCGCCTCGAAGTGCTTCGGTCCGGTGGCGTCGGCGGTGATGAAGGGCAGGGAAATGGTGCTCTGCATCATGCCGGACAGTTCGATCTTCGCTTTCTCCGCCGCCTCTTTCAGCCGCTGGAGAGCCATCTTGTCTTTGCGCAGGTCGATGCCGCCGTTCTCCGCGGCGAAGGTGTCCGCCATCCAGTTGATGATCTTCTCGTCGAAGTCGTCGCCGCCGAGCCGGTTGTTACCCGCGGTCGCCAGCACCTCGAACACGCCGTCCGAGATCTCGAGCA
>CACYZS010000199.1 GCA_902778985.1 uncultured Ruminococcus sp. | reverse complement strand
AAACCGAACAGTCCGCGACCGAGCCGTCGCCGACCGAACCGACGGCGACCGAACCGACGGCGACAAGCGCCGATCCCGTCACGACGGCGGAACCGACGACCGAGCCGATAACCGAGCCGACGACCACCGCGGAACCCGAACCGGAACCCGAGCCGTTGGTGACGCTCGGCACGCATCTCAAAACCGTGCCCGACGATCCCTACACGCCCACCCCTTACGCGACGCAATCCGATAAGTACACGACCAAGATCGTTGAGAAGAAGAACTCCACCGCGGGGGCGCAGATCGTCGATATGCCGAGCCGCACGGGCGTCACCTATCAGAGACGGCTGCCCGCGCCCGCCAACCTCGCGTACGCCTCGAGCCGGGACGAACTGGTCAAGATCGTGAACTGGTACGCCTTCTACCGCGAGAGCGGCTTTTCGGTCAAACTCGGCTACTCCGCCTCGAGCGCCGACGACGAACTGAACTTCCTCTGGCGGAACAGCGACCTGCTCGCCTCCCAGTGCGCCTTGTACGGTACGCTTCAGAACAGCATTCTGACCGTCAACCTGAAATTCTATCCCGAAAGTTACCTCGCGGTCCCGCGCTACACGACCCCCGCCAAGTATATCGCGGTCGAAACGAGCGCGCCGACCCTGACCGAAACCTTCCCGGGGCTGGATCCCGAGCACGGCGTTTCGGTGTGGGATTCCGAGCAGGCGTGCTACGCGCTGGCAAACGGGTATAAGATCTCGCCGATCCCGGGCAGTCCCGCCGAGAGCCTTGTCGAAACGGCGAAGACCATTCTTTCGGGTATGATCGACGACGGTATGACCGAGTGGCAGATCGCCTACCGCGTCTACGTCTGGCTGATGGATCACGCGGTCTACGATCAGGCGGAGCATTGGGCGGGTCAGATCGACAAGTCGGATCGCGCCAAAGAGTCCGAAGCGCTCTCCGCACGGGTGATCGGCTTCAAGGCGGAAGGCCCCCTGCTCTACGGGGTCGGCGCGTGCTTCGGCTTTGCGAAGGCGTCGGTTCTGCTCCTCGGGCTGGAGGGGATAGAACTGCGGCGCGTGGTCGCGTTCTCCACCAGACTGCCGTCCGGTCGATGCTGCATCATCGCGAACAGCAACAGCATCGCGATCCACTCCTATCTGTACCTGCGGATCAACGGCTACGACTACATCTACGATCCCACCTTCGTCGGAGAGAGCAAGATGACCGTGTCGGGGGTGGATATCAGCGTATTCCGCGAATTCTGCATCGGCTATTCGTTTGAAAAACACCGCAAAGCCGTTTTCGGGACCTATTATCCCGAAAACGATTTCTATTCCAAAACCGACGAGTACAATCCCGGCACGTACAACTACCTCGACGAACTCTTCTACAACACCGTTTCCATCCCCGACGACGTCTGGAAAACGCTCTACAAACCCCAACTGCTCGAATTTCTCGAGGCGACCGGCGTTCCCTACCGATACGCCGACTCGGACTGCACGAGCCGCGGGATCGCGAAGGTCGCGGTGAACGTGGTATTCGGAAAATAAGAAAATGCCGCGCCGGGAAAACCGGCGCGGCTGTTCTTTTGTAAAACGGGAGACTTACTCTTCGTCCTCTTCGTCTTCGGGCGGGTTGACCACGACCGACAGACGGCTGACGCGGTAGTCCTTGATCTCGGTAACGATGACGCAGAGGTTGCGCCAGGTGAAGCTGTCGCCCTCGTGGGGGTCGGATTCGAGCATCTCGATCGCCCAACCGCCCATCGTGACGTACTCGCTTTCAAGGTCGCGGCGATCCTCGTCGATGAAGTCGAAGAAGTCGTCGATCGAGACCAGACCGTCGACGTCGTAGGTGTTCTCGCCGGTCTTCTTGATCTCGTAGGTGATCGTATCGGTTTCGTCCCAGATGTCCCCGACGATCTGTTCGAGAATGTCCTCCATCGTCACGATGCCCATCGTCCCGCCGTACTCGTCGAGGACGATCATCATGTGCGTCTGACGGCGGCGCATCTCGGAGAGCGCGGCGGGGAGACGCATGGTCTTATGCACGAAGCAGGGTTCGATCAGAAGGTCGGACAGTTGGATCTGCATCCCTTCCGCCTCGGTCTGCTTCTTGTAGAAGTGGTTGACCGAGAGGATCCCGATGATGTGGTCGACGGTCTCGCGGTAGACCGGGATGCGCGAATGGCGGTAGGAGAGGATCTTTTTCAGGTTCTCTTCGTAATCGTCGTCGATGTCGAGCATATCGACCTTGACGCGGGGGATCAGGATGTCCTCGACCGTGGTCTCGGAGAAACTGATCGCCGATTGGACCAGTTCGCTCTTGTCCTCGTCGATGACGCCTTCCTCTTCCGCCGTTTCGATCATGGTGGTCAGTTCCTCGTTTGTGACCGAGGGCTTCTTCTTTTTGCGGAAGGGCGCGGTCAGAACTTCGACCAGACCGACCACGATCCAGGTCAGGGGGCGGAACAGGATCATCAGAACGAGGATCGGCACCGAGAGACGGCAAGCCGAAACCAGAGCGTAGCGTTTCGCAACGGTCTTCGGAATGATCTCGCCGAAGATCAGGACGGCAAGCGTGACCGCCGCGCTCGCCACCGTCGCGCCGGCTCCCTGCCCGAGCAGGTTGACCGAAACCACCGTCGCGATCGAGGACAGCCCGATGTTGACGAGGTTGGTCCCGATCAGAATGGTCGAGAGAGCGACGTTGAAACTGTTCGATACTTTGAGCGCGACCTTTGCCGCGCCGCTCTTTTCGGCGCGTTTTTCAAGCCGCTTGCGGTTGAGGGACGTGAAGGCGATCTCGGTCGCCGAGAAGAACGCGCAGAAGAGAAGGAAGATCGCGGAAACGGTAAAGAAGATCGGGTAATTCATTCTTCGTCACCCTCCTCTTCCTTGTCCTCTTCCATCGGGGGAAGTTCGAGTTCGGGCGTGTCGAGTTTGACCGTGACGCGCGCGATGCGACCATCGGTCACTTCGTCCACCGTGAAGCGAAGATCGTCGGTCTCGTACTCCTCGCCCTCCTCGGGCAAACGCCCCATGCGTTCGAGCAGGAAGGTATGTATCCGTTTGGAGCGCAGCGATTCGTCGGCGTTCTCGTAACCCATACCGTCGAAGAGTTTGCCGAGCGTCAGTTTTCCGCTCGCCTCAAAGTAGTTGCCGCCGAGTTTGGCGAAATCGGGGTCGAACTCGTCGTCCTCGTCGTAGATCTCGCCGACCAACTCTTCAAGGAAGTCTTCGACCGTGACAAGCCCCATGATCTTGCCGTTCTTGTCGCGGGCGATCGCCATGCAACACTTGTTCCGGCTCATCTCGTCGAGCAGTTCGTCGATCGGCGCGTCGAGGGGAACGAAGGTCGGTTTGGTCATCAAGCGGCGCAGATCGGCGCGCCCGGTGGTCATGTAGGAGCGGAGATAGTTCCGCACCATCAGGATCCCGACCACCCGATCCTTTTCCATCACGGGCAGGCGGGAATATTTGGTGTGGCGGATCAGGTCGAGCACCTCGTCCTGGGACATCGAGAGCGAGACGAAGGTCACGTCGTCCCAGAGCGTCAGAACGTCCGCGACGCGGGTGCCGCCGAATTCGAGCGCCGACTGGAGCAGATCGCTCTGTTCCTCGTCGATCACGCCCTCCTCCTCGCCGGTCTCGATGATCTCGGTGATCTCGTCCTCGGTGACGGTCGGTTCGGCGGTGCCGCCCGAGATCTTCGACACCAGGGCGGCGAGCCCCGAGAACAGGAGCGTCAGGGGCGTCAGGATCCAGAGAAGGAAACGCAAAAACGGGGCGAACGCGATCGCGACGCCGTCGTTGTCGTAGTTGGCGAGCGTCTTGGGCGTGATCTCCCCGAAAAGGATAACGACGGCGGTCGTGACAAGAGTCGTCACCGTGGTCTGCACCGCGGTCATCTCCCCGAAAAGACGCAGGGCGAAGACCGTCGCGAGCGAAGCGCAGACGGTATTGACGAGGCAGTTGCCGACGAGGATCGCCGTCAAAAACGTGTCGAACTTATCGGAAAGCGACAACGCCAGCGCCGCGCGCCGGTTGCCGTTCTCCGCAAGACTTTTCAATTTGATCCGGTTCGCGCCGACGTAGGCGCTCTCGGA
>CACYZS010000198.1 GCA_902778985.1 uncultured Ruminococcus sp. | reverse complement strand
CCGGTATCCGAGATGGTCAGGTGCAGACCGTTTTCGGAAACGCCGTGCCAGTATTTCGCCGTGATGTAGTGCCCGAGCGGGTACTGATAACTGTGGACGGCGATCTTGGGATAACCGGTCGTGCCCGAGGTGAAGAACATCAGCATCGGGTCGCGCCCGCACGGGGTCTCCTCGGTGCGGTAGAAGTGCGCGCTGTAAAGCGGGTATTCCGCGTCGAAATCGCGCCAGCCTTCGCGGGAGCCGCCGACCAGCAGTTTGTTTTCGAGTTTGCCGACCTTCTCTTCCGCCAACTCGATCTGGTGGGTCGTGTCGCCGTCGGTCGAGCAGACGATCGCCGACACGCCGGCGGAGGTGAAGCGGTACTCGTAGTCGTGCATCTGGAGTTGGTCGGTCGCGGGGATCGCGATCGCGCCGAGTTTGTGGAGCGCGAGGATCGAGAACCAGAACTGGTAGTGCCGTTTCAGAACCAGCATCACGCGGTCGCCCGGCTTGATCCCGATGGACTTGAAGTAGTTGGCGCACTGGTTGGACGCGCGCTTGATGTCGTTGAAGGTGAAGCGGCGCTCCACGTGGTTACGGTCGATGTGGAGCATCGCCAGTTTGTCGGGCGAGCGTTTGGCGATCGCGTCGACCACGTCGAAGCCGAAGTTGAACTTGTCTTCGTTCTTGAAGGTGATCTTGGTGCAGAGCCCGTTCTCGTCCTCGGTGGTCTCGGCAAACTGTTCGCCGACCGTCTTGTGCGACGGCAGTTCGTTCGGCACCAGGCTGCTGCGAACGACCTTCTCTTCGGTATCTTCGCCCGGCAGGACCACCGCGACGAAGAGGCAGTCCTCGCCGCCGACGGCGATCATACCGTGCGGGGTGGAACTGTTGTAGTAGATGCTGTCGCCCTCGGAGAGCAGTTCGACGTGGTCGCCGACCTGCACTTTCAGTTGTCCCTTCATCACGAGGTCGAATTCCTGCCCCGAGTGTTTGGTCAGGTGAACGGGCTTGTTCTGGAGTTCCTCGCTGTATTCGTAGCGGACCCAGTACGGCTCGGCGATCTTCTTGCGGAAGAAGGGCGCGAGGTTCTTGATCTCGATCCCGTCCTCTTTCGCCGTCTCCTGCCCCTCGCCCCGCCGCGTAACGGTGTAGGAAGAGAGGTGGGCGCTCTGCCCTTCAAGCAGGTCGGTGATCCCGATCCCGAAGGCAAGGGCGCATTTGTGAATGAAGGTAAAGGGGAAGTCGTTTTCGCCGTTCTCAAACGCCAGGTACTCCTTTTCCGTCACCTCGGTCTTTTGCGCCATCTCGGACACGGAATAGCCCGAAATATCCCGCATCTCACGGATACGGACGGCGACCTCCTTCAGTTTTTCGGTTTCAACGGTATTTGCCATACTGTTTTCCTTTCTGTTTTGCAAAAAACAAAACCCGCCTCAAAGTTTTCCTTTGAGACGGGTGTAAAACACTCGCGGTACCACTCAAATTGCCGTCTTGCGACGACCTCTCTCGGGATCAAATAATCCCTATGCCTTAACGCGGCAATCACGGGAGACGCTTACTTACGGTTGCGTTCGGCTCTCCGGCTCGGAAGGGATGGGACATCGGATCTTCTGCCGTCGGTTCGCACCGTCCACCGACTCTCTGAAGGGTTCGGATCCTGCCGTCTTCGTCACAGCCTTTTGAATTATGGACACATTGTAGCACAAGCAAAACCGCTTGTCAAGTGTTTTTTGAATTATTTTTCGTCGGGCAGATAAGCGCCGGTATCTTTGGTATTCCTCCACGGAGTACCGATAAAGCCGACCTGCTTGAAGTCGCCGGTGTTGTGCCGGACGATATAGTCGATATACGAACCGATCATCCGGGCGAAGAGAAGATACCCCATCGGGTTGAGATGCCCGCCGAGTTGATAGTGCTTGGAAAACGTCTGATCAAACTCCGGAGCGTACTTGGCGAGGTCGACGACGTAGGTGCGCGGGAAAAGGTCGGGCAGGCGCCGGATCCCCTCGTTCAGTTCGGCTTCCAACTTCCGACGCGCGGGACTTCCGGCGCCGCGCCAGTCGCGCGGGACCGTGACGGGGAAGAAGAAGGCGTCGGGACGGTTCTCCCGCAGCCGCGAGATGATCTTGCCGTAGTAGCCGAGCACCGTTGCGGGGTTGTTGTCGCCGTTCTCGGGGTCGATATCATTTCCCGACCCGATCCCGATCCCGCTCCCGAGCGCTTTGGAGATATCGTTCACGCCGAGCGCGATAATATAGGCGTCGCAGAGTTTGTCCTTGCCCCAGAAACCTTTGGACTCGGCAAAACCGTTCCAGTATTCCTGCGCCGTCATACCGCCGCGCGAAAAGTTCCAAACCTTGCTCCCGGTCATGCGGGCAAGGAACTGCCCCCACGAGTATTCAAAGGTATCGTGGTAGGTCTTGTTTCCGGTCGCGGGGTCGGTCGCCTCGAACTCCCCCGAGGAGAGCGAGTCTCCGATACACCCGATCGTGCGGAAGATCGCGGTATAGCCCCCGGTCGGATCCAAGCGATCGAGCGGCTTCTCGTCCTTATCCGGGCAGGGATCAAAGATCATAATTTCTCTCCTTTAATATTACACACGGTAAACGCGACTTGCCGCGCTTTTCTTCGAGAAAGCGCGCGTACCTTCATCCTTCGTCGTCCCACGTAAAATCCGTGGAGAGAAGTCTGACTACTTCTTTCGTGACGGTCAGGTACCCGCCCGAGCACTTGGCGTGCCGGATCTTCCCGCCCGCGTACACGCGGCAGGAACCCTTGGCGAGCGCCGTCATAAACGGGATATGCCCCGCCATGATCGCGAGATCCCCCGTGATCGCACGGACCGAGAGTTGATCCGCGTCTCCGTCGTAGCGCAGCCCGTCGGGCGCCGCGATCTGCAAATGGAACGATTTCATTGAAGGGATCTCCTTTCTTGAAAAGTGAAGACGCGCCGACGGCGCCGGTGAAGTTGCGTCAAAGGCGTAGTGAAATTGCGTCTGCGACGCAGTGAAGTTGCGCCGGGGGCGCGAATGACGTAGGCGCGATGCGCCAAATGATGTAGCGTCCGGGGGACGCTAATGATGTTGCGCCTGCGACGCAAATGATGTTGGCGCGGGGCGCCAAATGATGTCGCACCTGCGGTGCGAACGAGTGGGGGGCGGTTACTTCTTTTCCTGCATCTGCCGGGCTTTTTCGACCGCCTGGTCGATTGTACCGACGAAGAGGAAGGCGGATTCGGGAAGATCGTCGTGCTTACCGTCGAGGATCTCGCGGAAGCCGCGAATGGTCTCTTTCAGCGGGACGTAGGTGCCGGGCAGACCGGTGAACTGTTCCGCGACGGTGAAGGACTGCGACAGGAAGCGCTGCACCTTACGGGCGCGCGCGACGGTCAGTTTGTCCTCTTCCGAAAGTTCGTCGATACCCATGATCGCGATGATGTCCTGCAGTTCGTTATACCGCTGCAGGATCTTCTGCACCCCGCGGGCGACGGCGTAGTGCTCCTCGCCCACCACGTCGGGGGAGAGGATGCGGCTGGTCGAATCGAGCGGGTCGACGGCGGGATAGATACCCTGCGACGCGATGGTACGGGACAGAACCGTGGTCGCGTCAAGGTGCGCGAAGGTGGTTGCGGGCGCCGGGTCGGTCAGGTCGTCTGCGGGGACGTACACCGCCTGGACCGAGGTGATCGAACCGCGGTTGGTCGAGGTGATCCGTTCCTGCAGGGCGCCCATCTCGGTTGCCAGGGTCGGCTGATAACCGACGGCGGAAGGCATACGCCCGAGCAGAGCGGATACTTCGGAACCCGCCTGCGTGAAGCGGAAGATGTTGTCGATGAAGAGCAGAACGTCCTGCCCCTCGCGATCGCGGAAGTACTCCGCCATCGTCAGCCCCGAAAGACCGACGCGCATTCTCGCTCCGGGCGGCTCGTTCATCTGTCCGTAGACCAGGGCGGTCTTGGAAAGAACGCCCGACTCTTTCATTTCGTTATACAGGTCGTTGCCCTCGCGGGTACGCTCCCCGACGCCGGTGAAGACCGAAATACCGCCGTGCTG